>CAMLEL010000054.1 GCA_946478935.1 uncultured Armatimonadota bacterium | reverse complement strand
GAATGTGCATGGCTGCCGGGCAGCACGTTGAAATCGACTAAACGCCGGTTCGATTCGACTCATAAGCTGACGCTTGTGACGACCCTCAAAGGAAACGAACGCTCCCAGATCTCCCGCCGCCACCTCCGCTTCACGGGCCGCCAAAATGTAGCCATCAAAAGCGTTGCCAGAGTTTGCTGCAGGCGCATGGGGAACTTCACGCTTGGACCAGCGGACAAATGGCGTGGGTGCGGACGACGAGCATCCGCCAAGGCAGATCGCCAATCCCACCAAAGGCAACCATCCATGGTGTCCGCGGTGCGGCATTTCAACCACAATGTACCGTAAACTCTGCGGCGATGAAAGGCGTCATTCTTGCCGCTGGTAAGGGCACTCGGTTATATCCAATCACCCGTCACGTTGCCAAGCCTCTGCTGCCAATAGCAAATCGGCCAACGATGTTCTATGCCCTCGATCGCCTAAAGGAAATGGGCATCACCGATATATGCCTTGTAGTGGGCGAGAACGAGGGTCAGATGCGGGCGGCACTGGGCGATGGCTCGAGCCAAGGTGTGACCTTGACGTATGTCAGGCAAGAGGAGCCGAAGGGTCTCGCCCACGCCGTCGGTTTCGCCCAAGAGTTCGTCGCTGGTGATTCTTTCTGTCTGTACCTGGGAGATGCCATGTACTCTCAGCCATTGACCGCATTCGCCGCCCGCTTTCATGAAACGGGATGCTCTAATTTGAATCTGGTTAAGTGGGTGTCAGATCCTAATCGATTTGGTGTCGCAACCCTGGATGGCGAGCGGATAGTAAGGCTGGTGGAAAAGCCGACGGACCCTGAATCGAACTATGCAATGGCCGGGCTTTACTTTTTCGGTCCTCAACTCTGGTCCGTTTTGCCCGATCTGCAGCCTAGTGCCCGAGGAGAGTATGAGATCACGGATGCGATCCAGATGATGATCGATCGCGGAGACTCCGTGCTTGCGGGAATTTATGAAGGAGAGTGGTTCGATACGGGAACGTTAGATTCGTTCCTGGAAACTACGAGTCACCTTATCGGAAAGGGCAAACTGATTGCCGATGACGCCCACGTCAGCGCGGCGATCGGCCATTCGGTAGTGATCGGGGCGGGCGCCCACGTGAGTTGTGACGTCATCGAAGAATCGGTTGTCATGCCCGGCGCACAAGTGCGCGTGAATGGGCGCATTCGGAGATGCATCTTGGCCGGCCAAGTCTTTGCCGGAGAAGATTTGCAGGACACGATCAGATGGGACGACGCAACCCAATAGACTCCAACCCGTCCTGAATGTAAGTGATGAAGGGAAGCTTGGTTTTAGGAATCGCACTCTGCGCGGTATTCGGTTGCACCGATCGCGAGAAAGCAGATGTTCAAGTCAATGCCGCCGTCGCTTGGGCGTCCGCACGCGAGGCTGCATCTACGGCTTGGAGCGCGTTCTCCAGGGAGTTTGCGAAGGTATCCAGCGAGTCGAGCCGAACCGCCCTCGAAGCCGCCAAGAAACAGGGTGAGGCACTACAAAGACAGTTGGCAGAAGTCAAGGTCGAAAGCCCGCTGACCGCAGCTCAAGGTGATGCAGTTCGAGCCCAAATGGAAAAGATCGAAGCTGCCCTGACCGTCAAGAATCTCCAAGAGCAATCGCAGACCGCCGTTCAAAATGCGATCGCCGCGGGAACGATCGCCAAAGACAACTATGAGGCGGCCAGTCTGAAGCTGTCCGAGTTGAGCGATTCATATCGCGAACTCCAGCAGAAGTTGGAGTCTGCCAAAAGCACATTCGACCAAGCGTCGAAGCAGACCGACAAAGCTCTAAACCAAGTCCGCGAGTTGACGAAGCAAAATTAGGCGAGCGTGATTCCTTTCTTGTGTGCCAGCAACGCGGCCTCGGTCCGGTCGTTCACTTGAAGCTTTTTCAAAATCGACGTCACGTGTGTCTTCACGGTCTTTTCCGAAAGGCACAGTTTGTCGGCAATAGCCGCGTTCCGCATGCCAGCTGCAATGCATTCCAAGACGTCTACTTCGCGCCTGGAGAGATCCTGAAAGACCTGTCTGGTCTCCGATGCTGCTTTGTTGATCCGATTGAACTCTCCCAGGACACGTGCCACAAGTGCCGGATTCATCGCGCCCTCACCATGTCGCGCAGACTTCACTGCCGCCTTGATCTCATCCAGCCCGGCATCCTTCAACACATAACCGATTGCACCGGCTTTGATTGCAGAGAACACGTTCTCATCATCGCCAAACTTGGTAAGGATAACGACCTGGATTTCAGGTAGGACCTCTTTGAGCTCCCTCGTCGCTTCGATACCATCTTTCCGCGGCATCTGAATATACATTAACACGACGTTGTGTTTCAAGATGTGCGCTTCAGCGATTGCCTGCTCCCCGTTGGCTACCGCAGAAACCAACGCCAGTTCAGGATCCAACCTCAGCAACTCTGATAGCGTGTTCCTGAGAAGCGAGTCGTCCTCAGCGATCATTACACGAATCTTTTCGTTCATTTCGGATTACCTCTTTGGAATAGAAACTTCGACGGCCGTGCCGGGCTCGAGTGGGCGAATGCGAATGTGACCATTACATTCTTCTGCGCGCATTTTCATACCTTCGAGTCCAGCATGATCAACGCTGTCTGAGGGACTCTGCAGCCCGATCCCATTGTCAGCGATCAGCAGGTCCGTTCGGTCATTCTGAAATGATAGTTCGATCCTCACTTCGGTTGCCTTGGCATGACGCAAGACATTGTTGAGGGCTTCCTGAGCGATGCGGAAGAGTGCGTTTTCGGATTCGGCATCTAGCCGCTTTAACTCTCCATGAACATTGAATTTAAGGTCGATACCATTTCGTTCGCAGATGTTGTTCGCGTATTGTCGCAAGGCAGGCTCAAATCCGCCGATCATTTCGTGCTTCCGAAGGCGCTGCACCAAATATCGGAGTTCGTCCGTTGCCTGCCTCACCGTCTGTCGACTCTCGGCAGCGATGCTCGCCGCTCGCTCTGGGTTTTGTTTTGCAAGCGCCTGGATCAATTCCATTTGAGACGCGGCCGTGATGAGGCTGCCTTGCAGCCCGTCGTGCATTTCGAGAGCCAAGCGGTTGCGGTCGGCCTCCAGCCGCAGTTGCGACCGAATTTCAGCAGCCTGCTTTGCTAGTAGCGTCAGCAACGAACTCATGACAATTAGGAAGAAAAATCGGAAGGCGATATTGAATGGCGTCCACTCTTCGATCGGCACACTCAGCGACGCCAGTATCGAACCCGTGATCACCAGGAATGCGACCGTTGCCGACCACCGCCAATTGAGGGTTTGGGCAGCCTCCGCGATCGGGAAGAAGTAAAGCAAAGCGATGTTGCTCAACGGGTTGCTGTCGACGACGAAGAGGAAGATACTCACGATCGCGACATCGATTGGAGGGTACACGAAGTCCCACTTCAGCCACGGCGGATTCTTAAACGCCAGTACCGTTCGAATTGCAAGATAGGCAAAGACGGCGATGATGCACAGCCACAGCTTTTGCGCCGCTTCGTCCGTGAGTTTGGATCGAATTTCTGGCATCTCGACCCAAAAGAGCGCAAATGGCATGCATACCCACAGGTGAACCAAGAAGATTAGGTGCCTCTTCTTGCTGCCAGAACCCATGGAGCCAGTGTAGCGACTTTTTAGCGATTGGAAGTCTTGAAATTGTTAGACTCTACCAAGCGCTCGAAGTCCAGACAGCCTTTGCTTCAACTCCTCAAACGAGGAGATGACGGCGGTCGCGTGGAGCCCTTGGCTCTGCAAGTAGCTTGCCGCGACGACCGATCGCATTCCTGAGGCGCAGTGCACAAATGCTCGGTCCGTCACTTGGTCGACTTTATTCGTCAGATAAACCAACGGCATGTGAAGAGTGCCCTCAATCGAGTCCTCTTCTCGCTCAGATTTACCTCTGACATCGATCAACTGACTCTCGTCAGACGGCGCATCCGCAGTCGGCAATCGGAATTCATTCCCAGGCTCATGCCATCCCGCCAAGTTCTCAATTCCGATCAAGATCAACACTTTGGCCGCTTCAACCGCCGACTTGGCATCAGCCGCCAAAATCATCACCGGTTTGAGCAGATCCAAAAGCGAACCGGCGTACTTGGAGAACGATTTGCCAAGGGGAATTGAAATCGCGCCTCGCGTGGTGCCCGCCAAAAAGTCTTCGATGGGTCTGACATCAACCAGTTGGGCATCGACCGGCACGAGAGTACGTTCGATGTTCCACAAGTTATTGGTGAAGCTGGGACCCTCCCGATTCACCTTTTTCATCCTCGAAAAGTACTTGGGCGGTTCGGGCTGTCCTTCCAACACCGAAGCTGTGAAGTCCTCGCGTGAATGCGCTCGCAATGCCGGATTCACGATTCGTTCATATCCCAAAGTGCTGGAGGGCGCTCCTCCCAGACTTTTGCCACAAGCAGAACCAGCTCCATGACCGGGCCATAGGGTGAGCCAGTCCGACATCTTTCGTGTGCGCTCTAAGGAGTCGTAGAGTCGTTCGGCGCCTTGGCGCATGGTGTCTTTGTAACCTGCCGCGACCTCCAGCAGGTCGGGGCGCCCAACGTCGCCCGCGAAGATAAAGTCCCCGCTGAACATACCCACCGGCTGATCCGTTGCCGCCCCGTCGATCAGCAAGAAGCTTAGGTGCTCGGGAGTGTGTCCCGGGGTATGGAGGGTTCGGAGCCTGACCTTGCCGATCCTTATCTCATCGCCCTCACCGATCAGAACGACATTGTCCTCTCCCGAATAAGCGTATTGCCAGTCGGGGCCGCCTTCGCGTGACAGGAACAAGGTTGCGCCCGTGACGTGAGCGAGTTCCCTGCTTCCCGATACATAGTCAGCGTGGATGTGCGTCTCCGTCACCGCCACGATCCGCAATCCTTCCTGGCTGGCCACGTCCAAGTAGGCGCCGATGTCGCGTGTCGGGTCGATGACGACCGCTTCGCCGGTGGCGACGCAACCCACCAGGAAGCTCGCTTGTGCAATAGATTCCGTATAGAAACGCTGAAAAAACATCTTTCCTACACTTGATTGTCCGCCAGAACTGCATTCGTCCTGGGTCGCCGGTTCCATGGCATCTTCGAGAGGATCATTGCCATCAGGCAAAATCCTGTACTTCCCGCAACGATCAGCCCAACTGAAACAAACGCGCTCAAGCCGATCCATCCAGGATGTGCGAAAAGGGCCAATAGCACGCCGGTTGCGTTGACAATCCCTGCCCCAATCAGAGCTTGGTGCATTAGTGATTTGCCCGAGGCAGTGGTCTTGACGACCTTGTTACCGGCGGAACACCAGGATGCAGTGCCTCCCTCAAGTACCCGCACATTGTCGAACCGGTCTTGGACCTGCTGACAAGTAATTTCCGCACGATTTCCGCTGTGACAAACAAGGACCGTCGGTCTGTGCAGGTCAAGATCTTCCATCCGAGACTGGATGGTCTCCATGGGAATATGGATCGCTCCGGGGATGTGGCCCGATTCAAATTCGGATAGGGAACGAACGTCGATGATCTGCAAGCTTTCCCCGGCTTGAACCTCATCAATTAACGTCTCGACTGTCAGATGCTTCGGATGCATATATCGTAGTGGTCTCTCGGCGCAAAAAGGATTCATGGTCCCACTGGGCCCATGAGGGCGTCCATATGGAAGCGAACTTTAGCTCTTGCACGGTGCAGGCGAGATTTGACGGCTGCCTGCGACAGTTTCAATTGGTCGGCAGTCTCCTCAGAACTGAGGTCTTGAAGCTCTCGCATTTCATAGACCTCGCGCAGACCCGGCTCCAAGCTTGCCACGGCTGACTCGACACCCTGTACGAACCGCCTTGCCTCGGCAGTTTCCTCAACGTCAAAGTCTGCTGCAACGTCGAGCCCATCGCTTAAGGAAAGAATTGGGCGAAGCGCCTCTTCGCGCTTGATTCGTTTGCAAATCCTTTGGCCAACCACCCCGAGCCAACCGCGAAAGGACTCCTCATTCCGAATCGTAGGAAGCGCCCGGTAGGCGGCGAGCATCGCCTCCACCAAAACATCCTCGGCATCTTCGCGATTCCCACAGGCTCGCAGCATCTGACGATAGATAGCGTTCTTGTGCTTGTGGATCAGGCGATCATAGTCCACGGTTGCCTCAGCTGCCAAATGAAGCCGCCATGTCGACGGATTCGACTTTGGTGGTCTTCTTCTGATGGGTGGATTCAGCGATCAGTTGTTTGAGCTTTGACTCATATTGCTCGCCGCTCAAAGGAAGTTCTACGGTCTCACCCGTCAGGCCCGAGTAGATCATCGCATTGGCTAGTTCAACGGAATGAATGCCTTCAACGGCCGGCGCGATGAGTTCTGCCCCGTCCTCAATCGCATCGACAAAGTTTTGCAGCACCTGTTGGTGCTGCCCACCGTGTCCGCGCGCCGGAACCTCGCAGTTCCATACCGGGACCGAAGCAAATGAGTCCGGCGAAGTTCGCTTGATTTCGTCAACAGAACTTTCCGTGCGGGTGAATCTAACTTCACCATTCTCATACACCACCTTTCCCCGGTCGCCAGCAATTTCCAACCGGTTGGTTCCCGGCGCTTCACCCGTGGTGGTCACAAAGACGCCAGTTGCACCATTGGGATACTCCAAGAAAGCCGTCACCTCATCTTCCACCTCGATATCGTGGTATTTGCCAAACCCGCAAAACGCACGAACTCGAGACGGCATTCCTACGATCCACTGCAGCAAGTCCAAGTTGTGCGGACACTGGTTGAGCAGCACGCCGCCACCCTCTCCGGCCCATGTCGCGCGCCAGCCTCCGCTGGCGTAGTAGGTTTCCGTCCGAAACCAATCCGTGATAATCCAGTTCACTCGCTGTATCGCGCCCAACTCTCCACCCCGGACAATCCTGCGGATCGCCTGATAGTGGGGATCGGTTCGCTGATTGAACATGGCGCCGAAGACCTGGTGACCCTTTGCTGCCGACTTTGCATCGAGCAATTTTTGGCAGTCAGCTTTATGGACTGATATCGGTTTTTCGAGAAGGACGTGCAGACCATTCTGGAGCGCATCAACACCGATCGTTGTGTGGTCGTAATGCGGGGTGGCAACGAGCACTGCGTCGATTTGGCCCGAACGGATCATCGTCGCACTTTCCGCATAGTGCGGAATATCGGCGTACTTCTCGAGCTTCGATGAATCGATGTCGCAGATTGCCCGCAGCTCCGCGCCGCGGATATTGGGTATCCACCCAACGTGAGCGCTCCCCATGTTGCCAATGCCGACGATGCCGAACCGAACCATGAGGCAATCATATCCGTTTGAAGCGTAAATGTACTTTCGGCTAAACTCTTGCAATGAAGGCACTGCAGTTGGAGAGGAGATGCCAAAGAGTGCGGACTAGGGTGCTTTTTGCAGCGGGACTTAGCCTGGTCCTCCAGGTCGCAGCGGCGGAGCCCATCGACCGAGTTTTGCTGATAGCTGGAAATACCGAACCGATCAATTTGTTCCGAAAGCATTATCGATATAAGGTCGATCGCGCGGAATTCCTATCGAAGGTTGACCGCAAAAGGTACATCGTCAAGTCATGGAAATCAAACGGATTGATTTTCATTGACCGTCAAATCGACGTACTCCGAAACTTAAGAGAGAAATCAGGCTTGACAAAAGCCTTACTCGATTCAACGGGCCCGGACCTGATCGTACGATATCGCCGGGGCAACTCGACGACCGGAGACTTCATCGCAGATCGGATTGATGACATGTTTCCACAAAACTCCTGGCCAAAAGACTTTGATAGAAATGGTGCTGCGTTCGGATTGCACATTACTGTCAATGCAACCTTGACGAACGCTGACCAATCGGCCCAGAAGACTGTAAATCTCGAAATGCCCGGTGATCAGATGACGGCAAGGAACAAAATGCTAGGCAGTTTTCCTTCTGCGCCCATTCCCAAGGCAAACACGCAAGATGCGGCCAAGCCTGCTTCTGAGCCAGCGTCAAATGACTTGGAGGGAACCATTGTTGTATGTCTCGGTGTAGCAGATAACACCATCGAGGATGGTTTCAGAGAGGTGGCCGACACCATTGCCGCTATTCGCGCCGAGGTCCTCGAAAGTAACCGTCAGACTCTTGCCAAACTGCTGGAGAAGATCGGGTTTGATCAGCTTCCTTTGGGCATCAACCGAATAGCCGGCCTCGATCCAAAGATGAGAAATGACTTACACAAACGCTTCGAAGACAATTGGAAGTCATTGGGATTTGAGTCTGCGGCAGAGTCAAACCGGTTCTTCGAGGGTGCGCCGACAGTTCGCTTTTCAGTGAACGTAGGTCTTTACCGGCAGTTTCAAGCGCCCGATCCAGACCGACGGATACCAGGTGTGGGCATGGTCTACAACTTTATTCTCATTCGCCCATAATCGCCGTTTAAAGAGAATGGGACAATATAGGGAAATGAGCTTCGCCGCCATTTCCGTTCTTTCGTTGCTACTGGGGATTCATGATGGTCATGAGGGTCATAAGCACACCACGCGCCCGGTAATCAAGAAGAAGGCAGTCGTCCAGCAGTTCGCAACTGGAATCGTGTACGAAGACCGGAATTGGAACGGCAAGAAGGACGCAGATGAGCGGGGCCTTCCCGGCATCCGAGTCTCAAGTCACACCGACATCACCAAGACTGACCGGAACGGTCGATGGAAGCTCCCTCTCTACGATGATACGATTTATTTTGTGATCAAACCCAGGGGCTATATGACCGCCCTGGATCAGGGCATGCAGCTCCCAAGGTTCTATTACATTCACAATCCAAAGGGCTCGCCGGCATATCTGAAGTTTCCGGCCGTGAAACCCACAGGATCACTCCCCGCATCCATCGACTTTCCGCTCTACACGCGCCGTGAGCCCAACAGAT
This sequence comes from uncultured Armatimonadota bacterium, assembly GCA_946478935.1. Next base: position 648 of record CAMLEL010000054.1, on the reverse strand, counting down.
TCACCGCCCTTTTCTTCGGCGACACCCAGCCCAGAGACCTCAGGGAGGCTGACTACATCACAAAAAGCATCGTGGAGCCACTGATCGGCAAGACCGACGCCGCTTTCGGGGTCACACTCGGCGATATCGTCTTCGATGACCTTTCCGTTACCGAGCCGTTGGTCAAGAGCATCGCCCTGATAGGGATTCCTTGGTACAACGTCCTCGGCAACCACGACATCGATTATCAGGGCAAAACAGACCGCGAGGCGAACAAGCACTTCGAGCGTGTCTTTGGCCCTGCTTACTACTCGTTCGACCATGGTCCCACTCACTTTGTCGTTTTGGACAACGTTGCCTGGCAACATGGCGATACCCAGCCGGATAAACGTGGCCGCTATAAAGCAGGTTTGGGCAAAGAGCAGCTAGAGTGGCTGAAGAAAGATCTCGCCTTGGTTCCCCAGAATCAGATGGTGGTGCTCATGATGCACATTCCACTCAACGAGAATGAGGATAAGCAGGACATTTTCCGACTGATCGAGAAGCGTCCCTACGTGATCTCGGTTGCCGCCCATACTCACTTTCAGGAGCATCGCTTCTTCACCGAGAAGGATGGCTGGAAAGGCGCGAAGCCGCACCACCACATCGTCAATGTCACCACTTGTGGAA
>CAMLEL010000053.1 GCA_946478935.1 uncultured Armatimonadota bacterium | reverse complement strand
GCCTGCTTGAGTTCGGCTCTCTTATGTTTGGGATAGATTGCTACGGCATTGGAAGCTGCGGTCGTTTTCTCATTCTTGGTGGCTCGGATGCGGAACCAGGCGGTGACCCCCGGCTCAAAACCTCGAAATTCGACCTGGCACTTAGAAGTTGTCGCGAACAAACGCCAATCAAGCCCATCCTCGCTGGCATCAACCAAATAGATCACCCCATACTTGTTCCCATTCTTGTGCCATTTCAGCCGGACGTTGCCGGTTGCGCTGGGGTTAGCGGTCAGCGACGCCGGGGCTTTAGGAATGATTCGCCTCTTCGACCTATTTCGCACGGAAAGTCCAGCTTCCGCCAATAGCGTATCAGTCACGGCCCGGTTTGCGTTGAGCCGGCGGACCACGGAAGCAACGTCCACCACCAAGTCCCCTCTCCCGGCATTCTTGGCCGCCGTTGCCGACTTTGCCGCGGCTTGGGCGATCCAGGCTTCACCGATGAGCGTCTTGAAATTGTCCAAACCGGCCTGCAGCGCGGCGCTGTCCGCCGGAGTGAGGCCATAGGCCGCCTCGTTTCCAGCGATTGCCGAATGCATGACGCCCGTGAGGCTTGTCAGCGCGTTGTCACTTAGTCGCTCGATGTTATTTGCCATCTCTCGATTTCCTGTCGATTCTGCTTTCCCCATTGAAAACGTTGGCAAATGCAATCAAATCTTTAGAGAGATGAACCCAATCAAAGAGGTTTTGATTCGATTTAAGATAGTTTTGAATCGAATGCCTATCGCTGCGAATGCAACGCCGACGCTCCCGCGCTGAATCGGGAACGCGTCGATTGAAGGCGGAGAGACCTCGTGATGAGATCACCCGGTAGTTTGAACTGGAAATCGCTTAAATGAAGCTAATTCTTCTTCTCGACTGCCTTCTTGGGCACCAGTTTGGAATTATCCTTCACTGCTGCTTCTGTGTATCGGTTGCCGGCATTCCAAATCAGATACTCCTCATAGCCAAGCTCCTTCGATGCCTTGATCTGCGCCCTGACAGAAGCCGCCGTGTAACCAAAGAAATCCTGTAGCCACGGGCGAATCGGCTTATCTGGAATGCGCTTCTTGTAGTCTGCCAGGCTCTTTTTGACAATGGCATAGGGCTGGGCGTTGGGATCTTTGATCCCATACTCACCCTTGGCGAAGTGTGAGGGATAGACCATCGGGCAGACGAGATCGAACGGCGCGGCAACCTTTTCCAGATCTTGGCCGATGCCCTGATCGACCTTGCCTGAGGAGATAATGCCGAAGATGTCTGCACTGTAAACCCCTCCGCGATCTTTAACGATCTTGCCGATGTAGGCAGCGAACTCCGCAATCACATCTTCCGGCTTTGCATTGCCATCTCCATAGGACTTCTTGGAAGGAAAGACCTGGGTACTTGCTTTACCCTCGCTCGGGAATCGAACATAGTCGAGCTGTATTTCCGGGAAGCCTTGATCCAGGGCGAATTCCACAGTCTTGGCCATGTATTCCCAGTTCTTCTTGTTATAAGGATCCAGCCAGGTGTGACCGCTGTTGTCCTTCCAAATGCCACCCGATGCCAACTTTACGGCCCGCTCGGGAAACTTCTTGGGAACGAAGGCATCCCGGAAACATGCGATGCGCGCGATCGGATAAACCTTGGCCTTCTCCAAGTCGCCCATGACCACGTCAGGTTTGAGAATCGCAATCTTCTCCGCGCCGGCTTCCTTGGCAAGCGGAATTCCGGTGCGCCAATACATTTCGCCGTCGTCTCGAACATCGATCACGACCGCGTTGAGTTCGGTGCGATCGATCATGGCGAGGGTGTTGGCCCGTTTCTTTTTTCCTCCCGCCGACCATGCCGTCAGATAGATTCCGCGAACATGCTCCGGCTTCTCGAAAGTAAACTTCGGCTTCGGCTTCTCGGGCTCAGCGGGTTTGATATCTGCCGGCCCGGTCGCTAAGACACTTGCTGGTTCCGGGGCCTTCGGAGCGGCGCAACCAGCGACGAGAATCGTCGCAAAAAGAGACCCATGCAAAAGCTTCCTTTCCATATCGTTTGGGTGAGCGCCATTGCGCTCGGAATTTTGGGATGTGGTTCGGACCGTCCTTCTGAGACCGCTCCGGCTAAGGAAGCCGGAAACTCCAACCCAGCAAATAGACCGGCCGAATCCTCTTCTAAGGTACCGCTTAAGAGGGTGACGAATCGCGCTTCCAATCCAGATGGTGTGGTTTTTATTGCGGAATACCACCATATCCGGGAAGGCAAGTCCACCATGGAGCGATCCGGCAAGCTGATGCGACGCGACCTGGAGCGGCTCTACAAGTTGGGATTCCGCCCGATCAATGTCACGGAGTACCTGTCAGGCGAGTTCAACCTTCCGCCCGGCGCTTCGCCCGTGATCTTGACATTCGATGACGCGAATCCCACGCAGATCGCCTTCCGGCCAGATGGAACGTTGGATCCAGAATCTGGATTCGGGATCCTCGAAAACTTTTCGAATGAGCATCCGGATTTTCCGGCCAAAGCAGTGTTTTTCGTCCTTCCTCAGTTGTGGGGTCAGCCGGAGTTTCAGGCCAAGAAGGTCGAACTTATCCAGAGCCATGGCGGCGAGATTGCCAGTCACACGATCACCCACCCGAATCTCGGCAAGTTGAGCGATGACAAGGTTGTGGAAGAGCTTGCTGGGCCATTCAAGCTGTTGGAACCGTTTAATGGCCATCCGGAATACCTGGCCCTGCCTCTAGGCATCTCGCCCAAGAACAAGTCGTTGCTGAAATCCTTCAAGTCTGGCGGCAAGGACTATTCTCTAAAGGCGGTTTTCCTGGTTGGTGCGAATCCCGCCCCACACCCAAAGTCAACCAAGTTCGACCCCATGCGCATTCCACGAATTCAGGCGCTCGACGGGGATTTTGGATTGGATGACTGGCTGGATAAGGTCGAAAAGGGGCAGAGCAAACCGTACGTGGAGCCGTAAAGGGGTTTTGGGCCATCCTAGCCTCTGCGCCCGCCAATCCTTTGGCCACTTTTCAGGACGGAGGACCTTGGATAAAAGGCGCGATCAGATCGAAATTTCGATTCCGTCGTATCCCGGGCTGATGCCCATCGGCTCCATGCCTCGGATAAGGTCTTCGTGAGAGCCACCGTAATGACTGTGATGGGTCGTGATGATTTTCGTTGCATCGTCGATGGTGCCGATGGCTCGAAGTTTGTCGAGCACCCGTCCCAGTTCGATCAGATCGAGGTGGCCGTCGTAGCCGCTGTCCCGAAATCCGTCTGTGCACTCGATCACCATGCCGTCGAGCCTTAAGCGGTCAAGGTATTCCCATGTCCGGTCGGGCCACCATCCCGTATCCGTCATGTAGCCAAGCCTCTTTCCGTCCTTCTCAAAGATCAGGTTCTGGCACTCCTCCGGCTCGGTGTGTTTCGCGCGGACGGGCGTCATAGCGTAGTCGCCGATGTGGATCGTTTCGTAGAGCTGAGTCTGGATAATCTCGAATGGCCAATCCGGATACCGGCATTCAATGATCCCCTTGACGGTGGCGTTTGAGTAGATCGTGAAGGGTGGGAACTCGTTGGCGTTAAATGGGTAGAGGGCGTATTGGAGTTCACTGACGGTGAAGTGATCCTCGTGGCTGTGGGTGTAAATGATCGCATCCCAAAGCAGGGGGTCGACCTTGAACCGCTGGTTTTGGGCCAAAGAATCGGGCCCCAGGTCGATCTTGAGGCAATCGTCAATTAGGGCCGCTGCACGGGTCCGATAATCCTTGCTTTCGGGCTCAAAGGACCGCGAACCAAGTTGGTTCGCGGTGAACATGGGCGGCACACCATCGGCTGCACCAGTTCCTAAGAGTTTGATCGTCATAGATGGAAGTCGTTGAGGCTCCAAAGCACGAGTCCGCTGAGTACCTTAGGGAAATAATACGTGCTCTTTTGCGGCATCTTCTCACCCACTAGGGCTATTCGCCGCATGTCTTCGACAGTTGGCGGGTTCATGAGGAACGCGGCTTTGTCTCCTTCGTTGACCCAGGTGATCGCTTGATGAGAATCCCGGGTGTACTTGATGCTGTCGAGCCCGGGTACGGCCAAGAGCTGGTCGAAGATCACACTGTGCAGGATGGTCACGTCCAGTTTGTCCAATTCCTCGCATCGGGTGCCCGGAACCATCTGGAAGAGGACTTCTGGGTCCTTGGCTTCCAGGACGTAGCCGTCGCCGCCCGGCAGGGCCAGGCCAAACGCCATGCGGCCGCTGCGCCGATCGCTCTCGATACCTTCCATCAGACGCGAGTTGTGGGTTTCTTTCATGTGGAACAACTCGGCCAGGCGACTCATCATGACTTCCGAGCTCGCTGGGATATCGGTGAGCACTCGGTGAGTGGGAAGGAGAACCAGGCCCGGATCAGACATGGAACTCAAAGCGATCATCATGAAGTCTTCTGCAACGAGCGAATCCCGGTCGCCCAGGTTTTCGCGAAAAGCGCGCGCCGTTTCGTATCGATGGTGGCCATCGGCAATCCAAACCTTGTTCTTCTCGAGCAGGCCGCAAAGATGATTGATGGCTTCAGGGTCGGTAATCGGCTCGATTAGCTGGGACGTGCCATCGTCACTCACAGTTTCCGCTGGAGCTTGGGTCGGAGCGCTGAGAATGGCGTCGTGAATGTGACCCGACGTATCCTCGAACAGGCCAAAAATGCTTTCGAGGTGCGCCCGCGTGGCCTCTAGAACCCGCAGCCGGTCTTCCTTATGCTTGGGGAAAGTCTGCTCGTGCGGCAGTATCACGCCGTTTTCGTATGGCTCGGTCTTGATCAACGCGATGATCGAGGTTCGCGTCAGGTCTCCAAAATGTGGGAGGTGGAAGCTTTGGGTGTACCGGTAGATTGCCGGCTCACCCTCCAGCAGCAAAACGCCCTCTCGCCTCCACTCGGCAAGGGCCGCGCTGCTGCGAGCATATTTCACAAACTTGCTGCGATCATCCGGCTGCTGCTCTGGCAATGTCAAATGGACGATGTTGTAGGGACTGCGTGTGCTGAAACTGATCCGCTCCTGCTCGCTGATCACATCATACGGAGGCGCCGTCAATATGCCCAGCGACCCTGCCTCTGCGCTATAGCGCAACCCTCGAAACGGTCGAATTACCGCCATAAGCGTCAGGATACCAAGAAGTTCCAGCCTCGCTGGTAGACTCTTTTCGGTGACATTCCCGTTGCAGCTGAAGGCTTTCTCTGAGCCAGTAGACGCACGACTGCGACAATTGCTGCCGCCCGTGGAGTCTCCGCCTGCCGATTTGCATTCCGCGATGCGCTATTCCTGCCTCGCCCCCGGCAAAAGACTCCGCCCCATTCTCTGCCTGGCTTCGGGCCAAGCCGTGGGCGCTGAAACTGCTTCACTCTTGAATGCCGCATGCGCCATCGAGATGGTGCATTGCTTTTCGCTCATACACGACGATCTTCCGGCCATCGACACTGACGATCTCCGGCGGGGAGTCCCCACCTTGCACCGAAAGTACGGCGAGGCGATTGCCATCTTGGCTGGCGATGCTCTTTTTGCGCTGGCATTCGAGACTTTGGCGAGTAGTCCGCACCCCTCTGACCGTATTGTCGCCGCCGTCAAATGCCTTACCCGCGCCGCTGGTTCGGATGGTTTGGTGGGTGGCGAGGTGGTGGACGTTCTTGCCGAGGGCAAAGCGGCTGACGCGGAAACCTTGGAGTTCATTCACTCCCGCAAGACCGGAGCGCTCATCGCCGCGAGTTGCGAGATTGGTGGGATCTTGGGCGGCGCGGATGCCATGAGAGTGGCTGCGCTCAAAGAGTACGGGTTGGCCATTGGCCTTGCGTTTCAAATCGCTGACGACATCCTGGATGAAACCTCCACAACGGAAGAGCTTGGTAAGGCGACCGGCAGTGACCGGGCTCGCGCCAAAGCGACTTACCCGTCGCTTTACGGGTTGGAGGGCAGCCGCGAGTTGGCCCAGGCTTCTCTCAACCGAGCCGTTTCAAGCCTCGTGAACGCTAACATCGAGAGCGATATGCTCGTCCAATTGGCGCGATTTTCCGTCGAGCGCGTGAACTGACGCGGAACTTATCCACATCCGGCGAAAGCAAGCGGCTTTAGAGTTAGTCGCTTCGTCTTTCGTACAACAGCCCACTTGGGTGTTGTTGGAGCCCATTGAATGAGACCAGAGAATCTTTTTGAGAACCAGGCCACGATCAAAGTCATTGGAATTGGCGGGGGCGGCAGCAATGCGGTGAACCGCATGATCGCCGAGGGTGTCGCCGGCGTCCACTTCATCGCCATGAATACGGATGCGCAAGCCCTCCACCAATCCAATGCTGCCGTGAAACTGCAGCTCGGAGAAACTCTGACGCGAGGCTTGGGGGCGGGGGGAGACCCAGAAAAGGGCAAGGCGGCGGCCGAAGAGAGCGAAAAGGCCATCACCGCGGAGTTGGAAGGGTGCGACATGGTATTCATCACCTCGGGCATGGGTGGAGGCACGGGTACCGGCGCGGCCCCTGTCGTTGCTGAAATGGCAAAACGCATGGGCATCCTCACCGTTGGCGTGGTCACCAAACCCTTCCTGTTCGAGGGACCCCGCCGCCGCCGTCTTGCCGAGGAAGGCGCTTCTAGGCTCCAGGAGCATGTCGACACCTTGATCACGGTTCCCAATGACCACCTCATTGGTTTCGTCGAGAAGAAGACTACGATGCAGCAAGCCTTTGCTGCCGCTGACGACGTCCTCCGTCAAGGCGTTCAGGGTATCTCGGACATTATCTTGCTGCCCGGGATCATAAATGTGGATTTCGCCGACGTGCGCTCGGTGATGAGTAATGCCGGCGTGGCGCTGATGGGTCTTGGCAAAGGCATGGGTGACCAGCGCGCCCGCATGGCTGCCCAGCATGCCGCCACGTCTCCACTACTCGAAACGAACATCCAGGGCGCCAAGCGACTCTTGATCAACATCACGGCCGGCTCCGACTTTAGTATCGGGGAAGCCCACGAGGCGATGGAGTACATCCTCCAGTTTGCCGATGCCGAAGATGCCGATATCATCATGGGTCATGTGATGAAGGACACAGGCGAAAGCGATGTCCAGATCACCCTCCTGGCTGCCGGTATGGAACCAGCGACGTCCGTCGCTCGCAATGCCGAGGTGTTTTACCAACCCCGGCCAGCAGAATTGGAAGAGCCGATGGCCAAGGCCTCCGCACAACCGGCTGCTTCGCCAAACACAATTGGCTTGGACGAGATCGACTTGGATATTCCGACCTTCTTGCGAAGACAGCGGGCCGGAAACTAGCTGATTTCCAAACTGCGCATTCCTGGCATAGCCAGGAAAGACTGGTCCACCATTTCTTTCCCCGTTTTACGGGGATTTTTTTCTTTGTGACCTTGCCCGTTTATGTTCAGGCGATTTCATGCTGGAAAAGGAACTCGCCTTGATAGGTCTCAGCAGCTGTGCCTTGGACCGTGATCGGCGCGTCCCACCGTTCCATCGAGACGAGTATCTCGCCCCCTGGATTGCGGACCGACACCGTCCCGCCATGCCCTGCGCGTCGGAGAAAGTCGGCGGCAGCCGCAGAGCTACCGGTGCCGCAGCCAAGCGTTTCGCCGACTCCCCGCTCCCAAATCCTAATCTGAAGGGATCTCTCGCCGGTGGCTCTGGCAAAAATCACGCTCGTGCGATCGGGAAACAGGGGCAAGACCTCGAGCGCAGGTCCCCACTCAGCCATTTCACCATCGCTGGGCAAAGTCTCGACGGGGATGACGGTATGAGTGCTACCGGTCGAGAGCGCACTGCCCCGAAATGCCACACCGTCGATACTCGCGATCAGTGCGTCAAACAACTCTTCAGATCCCCGATGCGGCACGTCCGAAGGTCGATAGCTTGCTGACCCGATCGTCGTAAGGATTTGGCCATCCGGCCGCACTACAGTGGCAACCTCGCGGCCACCATGCATGATGGTAAACCGGTCTCCAACCCAGCCCTGATCAAATGCGTGTCGGCCGGCAATCCGCAGCCCGTTTCCGCAGAAGTCCTCCGTGCCGTCAGGGTTGAACATTCTCAGCGAGACCTGATGGTGATCAATGGGCTCCATCACCAGGATGCCGTCTCCGCCGATGCCGAACTTCCGGTCCGATGCCGCGATCGCGAGCTGTGCCAAGTCCACATCCACCAGGTCCTTGGCACGAAACAGGGGGAAATCGTTCCCGATCGCCTGAAGTTTGTGAAAGGTTAACCTATGAACTTTCATTAGTTTCTTTCACTACTCATACAGTCAGCGGCTCAAGATAGCACTCCGCTGAATCCACGGTCTCTCTGAACCAGAGTCCATCGGGGCTCACCAGCGGGAACCACCACGCGCTGGGTCGGAGATTTGCGTTCTGCAGTCCGCGCGACGAGATCACCGCGTCCCGAATCATACGGAGGCGCTTCAACTCTGCTTCCAGTTCGATTTGCCGCCGTCGCTCGTGGACTTCGATGATCGTGGGATCAGTCGCCAGTTCCTTTTGTTCACGCATCAAGTGCCGCTTTTGAGTCTGGAGCTGCTCAATTTGATGCATAACTGATTCGATCTCTCGTACAAACGAGGCGCGTTCTTCCGTTGCATTGTCATCGGCTGCCTTTTCGAAGATCGCTTCCCGGAAGTGCTGGCCCTTATCGACTTCAAGTTGCACTCGCTTCGCTTTGAGAGCGCGCAGCTCGTCGTACAGAGCCCGTCGACGATCTCGAGCCTCGTCGATTTGGCGCTTCAATCGGTCAAGCTCCTTGTGCAACTCCTCATACTCTTTAGCCAGACACTCCCAAGATCCGCCGACCTGGCTTTCCAAAAATCGGATCAACTCGATCGGGCGTCGGAGTTCGCCCAACTTGGCTAAAACACTTTCTTGCTCCTTGGCGACTGCTTCCCAACGCGCTGCAAGGCTCGGAGCGCATACTTCTTCAGTAGCGAATGGCCGCTTGAAGGGCTCCGGCAATTGAAGCCAGGTACAAGCGACCTGAAGCGCGTCCCACGCACGGTATCGTACGCGCAAGATCGGATTCAGATCCAAGCTTGCGCCATGCTTGGCCAGAGCCTCGTGTAAAGCCCGGCTGTACTTCACATAGCTGCTCGCGCCCTCGTGGAATACGAAAACGAATTCCGTGGCGAGCATTCCGATGAGCGTGACCGCCTTGCCCACCAACGTACAGTTTTTTCCAAATTTCTTCTCAATGACTTCAGCCAAATCTTGGACGGACTCGATCGGCCTCTTGAAACTCGCAAACTGCGGTTGCCGGGTCATGATGACCAATCCTCTGCGGCCGATCCGGATGGTGCCTCTTCCCTTGCCTGGAATAACCAAGTCAAATGGGATCGCTCCTGAGCCAAACCTCGAAATCTCATAGAGGCCCGTTCCGGCGATTGCCCGGTTGTAGGCAGACTCGCCAAATTCGCGAGACTCTGGCACGAGAAAGGTATTTAACAGCTTGAAGCGGGGAAGGGATGCGGTCTCGGAATTGAACCGTAAGAGTTCGGTGGTCGCCGTCGCCTCGATTTGAGTCGGCACCCCTGCGACCTGATCATAAAACGGCCTCAGCAACCGCTGATAGAAGCTGGCGAG
>CAMLEL010000052.1 GCA_946478935.1 uncultured Armatimonadota bacterium | reverse complement strand
GTTGATAACCGCAGTCGTCACCTTCGATGACGCGGATCCCGGGATGCTTTTTCATGACTTCCATGAATCCACTCTTTCGGTCTTTGGTTGGGGTGGCTTGAGCAATGCCCTGGATCATGAGAACCGTTCCCTTACCATTCAGCTTTTCCGCCACATACTCACCGGCTTCACGGCCGATCTCCACGTTATCGCCACCGATCAGTGCCGTGTATTTTTCACTGTCGATTGCCCTGTCCAGCAAGATCACTGAAGTCCCAGAATCGAATGCCGTTTCAATCGAAGATTGAACGGAGGTTTCGGTGGGGGAGATTAGAAGAACTTTCGGATTCCGCACAGCAAAAGTCTCGACGATGTTGTTTTGCTTGGCAGCATCGCCTCCCGCATCTTGCATATCGAACTCAAACTCGGCAGCATGCTTGGCGGCCGCTGCCTTGGTCTCTGCGTCAAAGACTTTGCGCCACGGATCCTGAGAGTTTGCCTGCGAGAAAACAACCAGAGGTTTTGCACCCGTTGAGGTTTTAGCCGATGCGCCCTTCTCCGGCGAGGGCTGAGAGCATCCGATGACGATGAGGGCTGCGGCCAGCCCGAAGTGAGTTTTCATGAAGTCGTTCTCCTGCCAATATTTTGTAAGTAAACCGCGATCAGTATGATGGGTCCTTTGATGCCCATTGCGACTTTGTCATCCACGCCCTTGAGAATCAGCAGCACGTTGAGGCATACGATGAATAGGGCCCCCACGAAGGTTCCGAAGACGCTGCCCGATCCGCCAAGTAGTGAGGTTCCTCCCACAACGACGGCCGTGATAGCGTCAAGCTCGTAGCCGACGGCGGCGCTTGGATCGCCGTTGGTGTTCCTTGCGGTAAATACCAGCGCTGCGATTGCGATGCAGAGTCCATTAACGGCATACGCCCCCACGCGAATCCAAGTGAGCTTCAGTCCGGAATACCTCGCCGCTTCCTCATTGCCACCCAGAGCGTAGATGTTCCTTCCAAATACAGTTCCCCAGAGGACCAGGCTGGCGATCGCAACAAGTCCGAGCATGAGCCAAGCGCTCATAGGAATGCCCCAGACGCGGGCAATCAGAAAATCAAGCTTGTTTCCGAGACCACTGACCGTTCCGTTGTTTGTATAGACATAGGCGATCCCTCGCAAGCTGACCATTGCGGCGAGCGTTACGATGAATGGCTGAAGGCGAGTTGCGGAAACAATGTAGCCAAGTCCCGCGCCGACGGCAACGCCAATGACCAAGCAGTAGGCGATCGTGATGGGAATGCCGGCGCCATCGACGATCCATGTAGCGGCAATACAATTAACGAGTCCGAGCAATGATCCGACACTTAAATCGATACCGCCCGTCAGAATCACGAAAGTCATTCCGATCGCGAGAATGCCCGGTACCGCCAGTTGATTGAGAATATTGGCCAGGTTGCTGGCAGAGTAGAAATACTCCCGACTCAATACATAAGCCACTGCAAGCAGTAATAAAAGCCCAATGACTCCCTGATAACGCTGAACGGTGGAGATCCAACCGAGCTTCAGCTTTTGCACTTGAAGAGCCATCCAGTTGAGTAAAGTTCCAGAAGGGTAGCGGCGATTCCTGCCTCGGAGGGATAAATTTGAAACGAAGTTGTTTACTGGCCATGGGATTTCTGATCGCATTGGGGCATGCTCAGCAAGTCTCTGTCGATTCAATGTTAGATGAGATGGCGTCACTTGATTGGCTGACGACACGGCCAATACTGCCATTCACGGCGGCCCAGGCAAGCAGCTACGACCGGGCATCCAACGATCCGAAGGATGCAAAGACCTGGTTTGCAAATGGAGACTTCGGCAAGTTCGTTCGGGTTGAAGATCGAAACGGCCGCAAAGAATATGTCATGGCCGACCTGAAGGGTCCGGGTGCCGCAGTAAGAATCTGGTCAGCAAATCCAGTAGGCACCATCCGAATGTACTTCGACGGCGAGACGACTCCGAGGCTGGAAGCCAAGATGGCCGATTTCCTGCTTGGTAACGTGGCTCCCTTCAAGGATCCTATTGCCTATGGGTGTGCCCAGGGCGCGAACATCTATTTCCCGTTTCCGTACTCCAAATCGCTGAAGATTACGGTTGAGAACGAGAAACCCGAACATCCAAATCTGTACTATCACATCGGATATCGGACCTACGCACCGGGAACCGTTGTGGCGACATATGATTCGGCAAAGCTGCCATCGGGCAAGATTGCAGAGGTTGCCTGGAATCTGGGTTCGCCGTCTCGGCCCAAGTTCGAGACACACGAGACTGAATCCGGCAAACTCCAACCGACAAAAAATAGTATTTCCAGAGTCATCCAGGCGAAATCGGGCGGAGTCCTGCAGATGCTGCGAGTACAGATTCCGTTCCCGCTGGTGCTGAACATCCGCGCAATGGACTGGGATGACCCTTTCCAACCCCATAACGTTTTGCGGAACTCGACGATCAAGATCGTTTGCGATGGCGAGAAAACGGTTGAGGCGCCTCTTGGCGACTTCTTCTCATCTGCGCCCGGGCCAAACGAGTCGAGCAGCCTTCCCATCACGGTAACTCCCAAGGGCGAGATGGTGAGCTACTGGCCCATGCCATTCAAGCGGAAGCTGGAAGTGACGATCACGGGCCCGGGCAAAATTGAAGTGCCGATCACCGTTGATCTAGGGTGGTCCAACAAGCCATTCACTCCGCAGACTTATTACTTCCGCGCCGTTTACAATTCGGATGCCGGATTCACGCGCCCCATGCGAGATATGGAGTTTCTCAGTGCAAAAGGCGAAGGTTACTTTGTCGGTACGCACCTTCACGTAACGAATCCCACCCCGGCATGGTGGGGTGAGGGTGACGAAAAAATCTATGTTGACGGCGAGAACTTCCCATCGACCTTTGGTACGGGCACGGAGGATTACTTTGGCTACGCTTGGTGTTCACCGTTACTCTTTAATAAGCCCTACCATGGACAGGCGCGCTGTGACGGACCCGGTAATTTTGGCCAAACAAGCGTCCGCCGGTTCCAAACGTTTGATCCAATCCCGTTTACCAAATCGCTCAAGTTCGACATCGAAATGTGGCATTGGGCGGAAGTGAACGCGCGATTCTCTCGCGTCAGCTACTGGTACAGCCTGCCTGGTTCCAAGGCAACGATCGAACCGATTCGGCGAGAAGATCGGCTTCTTGTGGAAACGACCCCGCCTGCTCCGGTCAAAGGCGCCATCGAGGCGGAGAACCAGAACGTCACTGTGACGGGTGGAAAGTTTGAAATGCAGAGCGGCTTTTGGGAGCTTTCAAATGGCAAGCAGCTGTGGTGGATGGACGCCAAACCGGGCAACAAGCTAACGATGAATTTCACCGTGCCAGAAGCGGGCAAGTTCAACTTGGTCGGAGCATTTTGCCATGCTCGCGACTATGGCATTCACGCGATCCGAGTCTTGGATGCGCAGGGCCGAGAAGTGATAAGACCCAAGCGGTTGGACTTCTATGGTGAAGGCGTCAAATGGAACAAGCTCACCTTGGGCGCAGCTCAATTCGCAAACGGAAACTATGTCTTGGAGGTTGAATGCCTCGGCAAGCGAGAGGCGGCATTGCCCCGGCAGATGTTCGGACTTGATTACCTTTTGCTGGAGAGAGGCTGAGAATCCAGTCCAAGTAAACTGCTTCACGTGGATACGCTCTGGAATTGGGATCAAGCTATTTTCCGAGCAATCCACGTGGGGCTCCATCGCGAGTGGCTGGACCCCGTATTTTGGCTGATCACGACGACGGGGTTGGGCTGGGTCCAGGCGCTGCTCATTTTGTTGGTTCCCCTCGTAATCGACCTGCGACATGAACTTCGCCGACGCTCGTTCTTTTCGGCAATCTGGTCGGTCTGGAAGAATCCAACGTTCGGCGTCTGGCCACTGCTGCTGACGACGGCGGTATCTGGATTGTTTTTCGCTCAAGGCGTTAAGCGTTTTATTGCGGCGCGCGAGCGGCCAAGCCTGTTGAATTACGCCAATCCGCAGGAAGATTTCTTCCACAATAGCTTTCCAAGCGGGCATACCACCACCTCTTTTGCCGTCGCGTTCATGCTTTTCTTCCTGACCTATCGAACCGATCGTGCATGGCTCGGTCGCTACGCATTGGTTTGGGCTCTCCTGGTGGGAATCAGTCGCATTTATCGCGGAGTCCACTGGCCCACCGATGTTTTGGGTGGGATTTTCGCTGGGCTCTTGAGCAGTGCCGCCGTTTACTGGTTGGTCACCCTGACCCAAAACGACTCGGTCCAGTCCATTGCGCCTTCAACCGATCGGACCTGAACGCAGCCAAGCTGGCAACCTAGTATCCTGAGATCCATGTCCGCCAAAACCGCATCCCAATCTCGTGTCGAAATGGCGCAGATCATGCAACCGAACGACGCAAACTTCCTGGGCAAGGTGTTTGGCGGTCGGATTTTGGAGATGATCGACCTGTGCGCGTACGCAGCAAGTTCCAAGCATGCGGGCCGGATATGTGTCACCGCAAGTTTTGATCGCGTGGATTTCCATGAACCGATTAACGTGGCCGAATTGGTCACGATGATCGGGCAGGTAAGTTTTGTGGGTCGGACGAGCCTTGAAGTGACCATTGAGATCTATGCCCAAAACCTCCAGACCAGCGACAAGCGGCACACAAACACGGCGCGTGTCACGATGGTCGCGTTGGATCCCAACGGTAAACCGGTTTTGGTACCCAAGCTGCTGCCGGAAACCAGAGAAGAAAAACTCCGCTATCTACAGGGCAAACTTCACCGCGAACTGCGGTCGGCCCAACGTCAGGAACTGGAGTCCAGGGCCGCGAGATTCGAGAGCGCCTCGGACGATGAAATTGAGGCGATGTTGACAGCAGAAACCATCTTGTCCAAGTAAATCTGCCTTATAGTAATGCATGGCTGTCGCCATGGCGAAACTCGCGCTTGCCGGAGCACTCTTGGTTGCTGGGGTCTTGATCTATCGGTCAGCGACTGCAAAGCCAAATGAGGACCATCGCAATTACGAAGTAACCTTTGAGATGCCAAAAGGCTGGAAGGAACTCCCGCGCAATCCCAACACGTTGCTGTTGGCCAGAAATCCTGACAACCGCGCCCTGCTCAGGTGCTCCGCGACCCAGGTCGTTTCGGACTTCAACCCGGAGCCGGAAATGGATTCCAAGAACTTGGTCGCTCATGTTGTGGAAACGGCTCAGCGAAAGCAGCCGGAATGGATAACCGACAGGTTGGAGAGTTACCATAACGGCAGAATCAGTTTTGAGATTTTTCGCAAGTCGAATGCCAATAAGACCATTCAAGTCGCGATGGCCGTCCGTGGCAATACCACCGTCGTCGTGAGCGTTTCTCAGCCTGGGAATGCATTGAAGGCGAGTAAGGCCATTTCAGGTGCGCTCCTCTCCTTCTTGGACAGTGTCGATCTGACTCAAACTGACAAGTGGACCGAGCTCCACCGCCAGTTGGATCAGGCGCCGCAATAGAAGCGGACTGGCGCCTGTGCTAGATTCAAGTTATGACGCGGCGTGAGTTTCTGGCGGCAGGTGCGTCCGCCATCGCTTTTCCAAATGTCCTTGTTCAGCGAGACGAATTCGATCTCGTGATTCACGGAGGAAGAGTCATCGATCCAGCGCAGGGCCTGGACGCCATTCGGCACGTGGGAATCCGGAATGGGCGCATTGCGGCAATCTCAGTCGAGGAGTTGCGTGGCCGCCGTACCGTGGAAGCTGCCGGGCTGGTCGTCGCTCCTGGATTCATCGATATCATTTCTCACGGTCACGACTTGGAAAACGACCGTCTCCAGCTTCTTGACGGTGTCACCACGAAACTGCAGATGGAGGCTGGAGCGCTCCATGTGGACGAGTGGTATAGCCTTCAAGAAGGCAAGCGGATGGCCAACTACGGCTGCGCTGCAAGCCATGCCGCCGCCCGACGGAGCGTGCTCGGCGAGCGTTGGGACAAAGACCCTTCGACTGACACCGAGATCGCTGCGATGGCGAAGATTGTGGATGAAGGACTGCGAGAAGGTGGATTGGGAGTAGGGTTTGGTCTGGAATACCAACCCATGTCCACCCGCTGGGAAGTGCTGGAGATGTTCCGCACGGCAGGGAAGTACGGCGCTTCCTGCCATGTCCACATGCGCTATGGCACGTTGCTCGAAGAGCAACATAACCTCACAGCAATCTACGAGGTGATTACAGCCTCATTAGTGAGCGGTGCGCCCATTCACATCGTCCACGTGCCTTCTATGGCGCTTGGCGGCACGGCTCGAGCTTTGCAGGTGATCGAAGAAGCTCAGGCCAAGGGTCTCGACGTGACCTGCGACTTCTACCCCTACACCGCCTTCGCCACGGGAATCTCCTCCGAAGTGTTCGATGAGGGCTGGCAAACCAAGTTTGGGATCGACCACAAGGACCTGCAATGGGCCAAAACGAATGAGCGACTGACCAAGGAGACCTTCGAGAAATACCGGAAAGAAGGAGGAACGGTCATCGCCCACGCCATTCCTGAGTCCGCAGTTCAAGCGGCAGTAAGGAGCAGGGCAACCATGGTTGGTTCGGATGGGGCATTGACGAACGGCACCGGCCACCCGCGGGCGGCAGGGACGTTCTGCCGGGTGCTTGGCCATTACTCGCGGGACTTGAAGTTGATTTCCCTGCCCGATGCGATCGCAAAGATGACGATCATGCCTGCTCGGCGGTTTGAAAAGCGGTGTCCGGAGTTCAAGCGCAAGGGCCGGGTCCTGGTCGGCGCGGATGCGGACTTGACAATTTTCGATCCGAAGACCGTGATCGATCGGGCGACGTTTGAAAAGCCGGCTCAAACTTCAGTTGGGGTGAATTCGGTGGTGATCGGAGGGAATGTGGCGGTGGAAGCAGGGAAAGTAATTGTGGAGAGCCGATTTGGACGCCCCTTCAGGGCAAAACGCTCAACTTAGAACCTTCACCATGACCCAGCTCTTGTAGTTGACCTCAGGTCGCCAGTCGGCCTCGGCGCGAATCTCGTATCCAAGTCGCTGATAGTAGGAGATCAGGTGGTGGGCGGGTTGAGCTGTGTCCAGGCATATCTCTTTGGCGCCGAGCCTCTTCGCCTCCGCTTCGACGGTATCGATCAGCATCCGCCCGATACCGCTTCCCTGGAGCGCGGGATCGACGGCAAACTGTCCAAACGAAGCCAGCGGCAGATCAGTCAAATATTCGGCGTGGGGGACGTCGATTGGGTACGTGAGGGTAATCGTGCCCACGATTCCGCCGTTCAATTCCGCGACGAAAGCTGAGCCCTGATCCAGCCGGTCCCGGGTCGTTTCGGAAGGTTGATGCGAGGCGACGAAATGGATGTTGAGATCGGCGTTTTTCTTGTATGCACGATGGAGCAGCCGGGTGATCTCCTCGACGCAATCCTCGCTGGCGATCGGACGAATCCGGATGGATTGCATGGCTAGCTTATCGCACGTCTGGCTCGGCGCGCAGTAAGAACCGCCGCACGTTTGCGAACCCGGCTTCGTCTCTTCTCCTCAAGCTTGCGGCACTTTTCGCTGCAGAACCGTTGGTGTGCTTTCGCCCGGAGAAACTCATTGGGGCATCGGATACGCTCGCATCCCACCCAGACATTCAGTTCGACTTCGTCCGACATGGCAGACTCTACATCGGCCAACTCGGTTAGCCCTTCAGCGCTTCCGCACCGCCGACGACCTCCAAGATCTCCTTGGTGATGCCGGCTTGGCGTTCGCGGTTGGCCTTCAGGGTCAGCGATTGGATCATTTTGCCAGCGTTGTCTGTCGCAGAAGTCATCGCCGTCATTCTCGCTCCAAACTCCGAGGCCGTTCCCTCAAGGAGGGACTGCCAAACGAGCGTTTGGAAGTAGCGGGGAAGAAGGGCATTCAGCACAACTTCGGCATTCGGCTCGAAGTCAATTTCATGACCATAGCCAGTTTCGTCCTTATCGGCCACTGGCGCCTCAATCGGGAGCAATTGGACGAGTTGCGGTACCTGTCTAATGGCCGAGTAAAACTTGCTGTAGCAGACGAAAATCGCATCCGCTTCACCGTTCTCAAAAGCCAACTGTGTGATTTTCGTCGCCTCGATCGCGTTATCGAGGGTTGCGCCTGCTGACGGCATCGTGATCGTTCGGCGCACCGTATAACCCCGCTTGCTGAAGAACTGGAATCCCTTCTTGCCGACAGTCACCAGTTCTACTTCGAATTCAGCGGCCTTGATGAAGTCAACGGCCTTTCGAATCAAAGTAGTGTTGTAGCCGCCCGCCAAGCCGCGCTCCGACGTGACCAAGATCAGGATTGCTTTCTTGATCTCTCGCTGCTGCATCAACGGATGCTGGGGCAGTTCGCCTGCATTTGCCAGCGACCCCATGAACTCCTTGAGCTTATCGGCGTAGGGTCGAGCTTCCAACACGCGGTCGGTTGCCTTTTTCAGACGCGCCGCCGCAACCAGCTTCATCGCCTTGGTGATTTGCTGGATATTCTTTGCGGTTTTGATTCGCTGTCGGATCTGCTTGAGAGTTGCCATTTACTATCGAGTGAATCTTAGTTAAACGTCCCTGCGAATTCCTTGACCGCTTTCTCCAATACTTCTTCGTTTTCCTTGGAGATCGCCTTGCTTGCGGCAATGCCTTCAACCACATCCGGATACTTCTCGTGCACGAACTTCAAGAGTCCGGCTTCGAATTCCTTGACCTGATCGTTTCGCAGGTTATCCAACACGCCCTGGCTACCGGCGAAAATCGAGATGATCTGGTCTTGGACGGCATACGGTGTGGTCAGGTCCTGCTTAAGAAGCTCCGTGAGTCGCTGACCCCGAATGAGCTGCATCTGGGTTGCCTTGTCCAAGTCCGATGCGAACTGGCTGAAGGCCGCCACGTCGCGGTAGTTGGCCATTTCAAGCTTCAACTTACCGGCAACCTGCTTCATCGCTTTGATTTGGGCGTTACCACCCACGCGGCTGACCGAGATACCGACGTTGATCGCGGGTCGTACGCCAGCGAAGAACAGGTCGGGTTCAAGATAGATTTGGCCGTCAGTAATCGAGATAACGTTGGTCGGAATATAGGCCGAAACGTCGCCCGATTGAGTCTCGATGATGGGAAGCGCTGTCAACGAGCCACCGCCCTTTTCGTCACTTAGCTTGGCCGATCGCTCCAGAAGGCGCGAGTGGAGGTAGAAAACGTCGCCGGGATAAGCTTCGCGTCCTGGCGGGCGCCGCAGAAGCAAAGATAGGGCTCGATAAGCCTGTGCGTGCTTGGAGAGGTCATCGTAGATAACCAGAGCATGCTTTCCGTTGTCCCGGAAGTACTCACCGATCGTCGCACCGGCAAACGGTGCGAGGTATTGCAGAGCGTTCGAGTCGGCTGCCGAGGCCACAACAATTGTCGTGTACTCCAGGGCGCCGTTCGCTCGAAGTGTCTCGACCACACGGGCCACGTTGGCCATCTTTTGGCCACAAGCCACGTAGATGCAGTAAACAGGGTCTCCGCCAGGCTCGTGGGTCGACTTCTGATTGATAATTGTGTCGACGCAGATCGCGGTCTTACCGGTCTGTCGGTCGCCAATGACGAGTTCGCGCTGACCGCGACCGATCGGAATCATCGCGTCAATCGCTTTGATACCCGTCTGCAGGGTCTC
>CAMLEL010000051.1 GCA_946478935.1 uncultured Armatimonadota bacterium | reverse complement strand
CATGACTGCGTCCGTGCCATCCAAGACGGCATTGGCTACGTCGGTTGCCTCCGCTCGAGTCGGCCGGGGGTTCTCCATCATGCTCTCAAGCATTTGGGTAGCGGTAATAACGGGCTTTCCTGCCCATGTGCACCGGTCGATGATGCGCTTTTGCATGATGGGCACATCCTCCATGTCCATCTGCAAACCCAAGTCGCCCCTGGCAACCATCACCAGATCCACGACCTTCAGGATGTCGTCAAGTTCCCGAATTGCTTCCCGAGTCTCGATCTTTGCGCAGAGGCCGATGCTTGGATCGAGCTTGTCTACTTCGCGCCGGAGTTGCACGATGTCGTTTGCCGACTTCACGTAGCTTAAGGCAATGTAGTCGACTCCGGCCGCGCACGCCTGACCGATGTCCTCTCGATCCTTGTCCGTCATCGGCGGAACGTCGAAGACTTTGTTAACCAAGGTAATGCCCTGGCGACTCTTGACCAATCCGTCACTCTGGACTTTTGCCAAAAAGTTTTGGCCAGCCGGCTTCCCCAGCTTTAACTCAACATTGCCGTCTCCCAAAAGGACTCGCGCGCCGGTGCTGAAGGCTTGCACGATTTCACCCTGGCTGACGGGGATCATGGCGCCAGGATCTGGACCGACCAGCACGCTTTGACCCTTGGCCAGGTGGATGCCATCCTCGGGCAACACTCCAATTCGGAACTTGGGCCCTTGGAGGTCGGCAAGGATCGCAATTGCGCCGATTCCTGGGCTCAACTCGCGAATCCATTCGATCCAATTACGCCGCGTCGTCCAATCGCCGTGACTGCAATTCAATCGGGCTACGTTCATCCCCGCATCGATCAATTGCTTTATCTTTTCTCGACTATCGACCGCCGGCCCAAGCGTGCAAACGATTTTCGTGCGCCGTTTCATGCTGCCATCCCTGGAATATGCAGGTTACCTTGGGGTCATCGGTGGTAATTTCCATCCATGCGCTACTTCGTCATCGGGTCGACCGGAGAGCTTTACGGACCCGCCGACATTCCCACCCTGAATCAATGGATCACGGAGGGCCGACTATTGCCCACGTCGATGGTCCAGGAAGAGCTCGGTGGTGCGCGGTTCGCAGCGTCGCTGCTCGAAGGTTTGGTCTTTCCCGGGCATTACCCGCGACCCGGCATGGTGGGGAGTCAACAGCTCGACGATGGCTCCGCTGAAATGAAGAATGCCTGGACGTACGGCATCATCGGTTTCTTTTGTTTTGGCATCATCTTGGGTCCGATCGGACTCGCCTATGCGATCAAAGCCAAGCAGAAGAATCATCCGCAAGCAATCGGTGCGATCGCCCTCTGCGCGATTGTGACCATCCTGGCTGTCATCGGAATGATCATGTTGGCAACCGGAAACAGTCCACTCAATCGGATTCTGCGCTAAGACCTGTAACGGATTGCGCCGACATTGATATGACCCCAGCCCCCTGTTTCCGAATCCACGATTCGGATGCGAACGGGTGTTTCTCTAAGCCCTGCCGTTTCCCAGACGACTTCTTCCATCGTCTCCGAGTTCTTGCCGCGAGCCACATGAATGCGCTTACCCTGGTCGTCGATCAATTCCACGTATACACCGGGCCCGGCTCCGCCTCCGACGTTCACGCCAAGCTTCGGTGACAAGATCACGAACCTTGGACTCGTGATTGTTCCTTGGTACTTGTCATCGAACCCGCCGCGACCGTCCTCACAGGTTCCAATGAACGGAAGACCGCCATTGTTCCAGTTGAACCGCCGCGGATTGCGGACTGGCCAATGGAGGAAATCGCCTTCAAAATCCCAACCGCGCATCCGCCACTCGCGCATGTCGAAGTCCGGATTGACGACTGGCACGTAAACAGGTTGAGCGGCAGGTGAACCACCGTCCACCAGCACCTTGCGGCCGGAAATGTCTGAAGTTGAACCATAGCGGTGAAGTAGGTAGGCCATGCTGGTCAGACCGGACATCTCACCCCAATCAGGACCTGTCCTCCCATTCTGCTGATCAGTTCCGCCATGCCCGGTGTTCTCAGGCTGCAGCCCAAGCGGGTAGTTCGGGTTTGGATAGATGCCCAATTCGATATGCCGGGGATGGTTGATGAGCGCCATGGATGCCCTGACGGCAGCAACTCCCCGCTCAAAGTAGTCAGGCCGTTTCAGCAAGGCGCCAAAGTCTGCCAGGGTATCTCCAAACTGTGCTTGGCGAGCATCGTTGTATTCCCCGTCAGAATTCTGAACGCCAAATCCGCCATAAGTGTAGGCCGCCTTTCGGTATGAAATTGGCCAGACGTTTTGGGTCAGAACAAGCGTGTCGATCGACTTCAGGGCGGCCGTTCGATACTTGGCTGCAGACCCGTTGTCGCCCGTCAAGTTGGCAGCCGTCATCAGTGCCTCGGCAGCCCAATGCATACAAAGGGTGTTTTGAGGCGCTTGAAGCGTGTGCGGATCGTGCATCTTGACATCATCCAAAACCCCATCCCGCTGCAGGCAGGTCTTTGGCGAACAGGAGAAGAAGGTCTCAAAGTCGTACCAAAGCTGCCGATCCACGATGTTCTTAACCAGGAAGTCGGCGGCTTTGACCACGGCCCGCCCAAACCTTTCTCGGTAGTACAAACCTGGCTTGAATCGATCGCCCTGCCCTTCCGGCATATTCGAGTAGATGTGAGTTCGTTTCGTCTCATCGGCAAACGGCTTCAGGCATTCAGCAAGGAACCATGCCGGGAGCGCACTTTGTGCGCTTCGATCGAGAACGGGCACGACCTTGTGATCTTTGTCCAGCCATGTTGGGAAAGAGCCATCAGGGTTCTGATGCTTCACCATCTCCATGCCCATGTCACTGGTCTGGCGAATGATATCGTCGCGCCGGGGACAATCCTCGAATTCGAGCCAGCGCAGGAGCCAAATCCCTTTCCATGCCATGTTCGTGAGATCGTAGTAGCATCGAGGATCAGGAGTGATCAAACTGCCTTTCCAGGTTTTGGTCTTCGATTGGTAAGTGGTTGGGCATAGACCCCCCTCGATCGGTGCCGCCAAGGCGAGGTTGAGCATCTTGTCGGCTTTATCGATCCAGTCCTTGTTGCCGAGTTTCATTCCCCACCAGCGAAGTCCCCAAGCGGAACGAAGCTGGTTGAACCAAGGTTGCCAACTCACCCAGCCCTCGTGCCTCCCCCAACCGCTGGGCATTCCTCCACAAATGTATCCGTCGATTTCATGCTCGAACCAGCCGCCAGTTTCCTTTTCGTTAAATGCCGCAGGGTAGCAGACCTTTGCATACTCTTCAAAAGGCATCGCCTGGGGAAGAATTCGGTTCAGATTGCGATGTCCGTAACGCTCCCACTGATACTTGGCTCCTTCCTGATAGGCGCCAAACGGAGCGGCGTCTGCATGCAAGAGTATCTGATGCGACAGCAACAGTTGGGGGGGCACGGGTCGGGTCATCGAAGAGTCGTTGGTGTAGTAAACGTGGCCAACCAACTTGTAATCCGCAAACCCAAATGAGATCAGAGGTGCGTCGACCACCCCGTTTGCCGCATCGACGTCCAGGATCGTCGGCATATATCGGTTTTCGGCGAGCACATCCAAATCAGGCATCATCGTCGCCGCAAGCGAACCCTCTTGGACGGTCGCGATCGGTGACCGAAAGAAATGGTCACCCACGACCCCGTCCTTTCTTGGGCGAATACCGGGGAGGAAAGTGGCGTCGGGCTTTCCGTAGGACTTCATGGATCTTCCATCCGGAGCGAAAGCATAGGAATCCAGCAGATAGCGAATCACGGGATTCTCTCGTTTGAAATCGCAGCTGACCTGTACGTCGATCAATCGACCAATGTCTGGAATCGTAACTTGCTTGACGATCCGGTATTCATCGTTTGAGCTAACCAACTCAACGACGTGCGTCGCACCTTCGCGCTTCGAGTTCACTTCTCGAAATCCAAAACTTGGGGGCGCTTCGAAGAGTCCTTCCGAGCCCACCTGAAGCAATGGGGCGCTCCTTCGCGGAGTCAAACTCGCAAGTTTGGAGAAAGTGGGAGTAACGAGAATTGTCCGGAACTTCCCGTCCTTGTCCTTTGCTTGAAGGACTTCTTGCAACGTCCCGTCACCATGACGCTCAATTCTCAGGCAGACATCCTGCCCTTGAACAACAAGTGGACCCTGCAAAACCAACAAAGCCACGAAACCGAAGGCTGGCATGCCCCCAGAATTCGCAGCGTTGGATTCGATTTCCTGCTTACTTGGCGGGCGACTTGACCATCACCAGCGTTCCGGTCATGTTTCCTTCCGTCATCTTCGAAGTCATCGAGTCTCCCGTCGAGGCGACATCGAACTCCATCGAATCTTTCCCACCAAAGCTGAATGACTCACCCTCCTTCTTCGTGGGTACCAGCGAGAGCTTGTTGCCGGAAAGGGTCCAGGTGCCATTCATTGGGAAGATGATCTGCATGCTGAATGACTTGTCGTCCTTGATATCTAGCGAAACAGTCTCCATCATGGCCATCGCCATCTTCTTTGCGTTTTCATCCTTCATGTTCTCGCCCGTGAATGAGGATTTGGCGGTATCCACTTTCCACTGACCGACAATCTTCTGTTCCAAGTTGGCCCCGCACCCCACGATTGCGAACATAGCGATGAACAAAATGATCAACGTCTTCATAACTGCCACTACGGACGAGATTGAAAGCGGTTGCGGTTTCGCCTTCGCTCAATTTCGCTTAGAATGAAGTCATCATGAAAATGCCCTTATTTCTGCTTGCCCTTGGATGTGCCGTCATATCCAGCGGCCAAGGGAATTCAGAAACGATCAACAAAATCATCGATGAAGGCAAAAACCGCAGTCAGGTGATGACATCCCTGACTGAATTGACTTCGAAGTTCGGACCCAGACTCACCAGCTCATCCAATCTTGAGAGGGCCAGCAAATGGATGATGGACCAATTCAAGAAGGCAGGCTGCGTCAATGTTCACATGGAGCAGTGGGGTGAGTTTCCCGTTGGCTTCGATCGCGGCAAGTCAAGCTTCGGGCGCATGACCGCCCCAGAAAAAATCGATTTCGAATTCACGAGCCCATCCTGGACAGAAGGAACTCGCGGCGCCATGAAAGCCAAGGCGGTCAAGGCACCCACCACATTGGATGAGTTTAACGCCGCGAAGACCTCGATGAAAGGCGCTTGGCTCGTTTACACAACCGGTAACCCAGCGCAGCCACCGCGCAACGCAAATGCGGAAATCAGCCCCGAATTGAAAGCACGCCTCGATCTGGAAAAGCAGATCGACGAAGCCGGCATCGCCGGTCGCGTGACCGCCAGCCGAAACGACTTGGTGATTACGTCCGGGAACTGGCGGGTCGATGCCGCCAATCTTCCGAAAGGTCGAAGGGTGATCGTTCGCAAGTCGGACATGGACAAGATCGTTGCCAATCTCGATGCGGGCAAGCCGGTCGAACTCGAATTCAAGTTGGACCAAAAGTGGATCACGAAGGCGCGCCCGCAGTACAACATCGTCGCTGAAATCAAAGGAACCGAAAAGCCCGAGGAGGTCGTGATCGTTAGCGGTCACTTCGACTCTTGGGATGGCCCGGGTTCAACCGGAACCTGCGACAATGCAACGGGCTCCTGTACTGCCCTTGAGGCGGCGAGGATTTTGAACAAGGTTGGAGCGAAACCCAAGCGGACCATCAGGTTTATTCTATGGACTGGAGAAGAGCAGGGTCTGTTTGGATCGCGGGGTTACGTCGCCCGGCATATGTCGGAGATGGATAAGATTTCCGCTGTCTTGGTGGATGATGGCGGCACGAATTACCATGGCGGATACGTGGGAATCGAATCTCAAAAGCCGATCTTTGAAGCCGCTTACGCACCGGTAGCGAGCGCATTTCCGAACCTTCCAATGACGTTCCGAGTTTCACCGCAAATGCCTCGTGGAGGAGGAAGCGACCATGCATCCTTCAATGCCGTCGGTGTCCCGGGATTCTTCACGATCGAATCAGGAACCGCAGACTACAATTTCGTTCACCACACGCAGCACGACCACCTCAAATATGCTGTGCCCGAATATCTGGTGCAGTCGAGTGTCTGCCATGCCGTCGTAAGCTACAACCTCGCCAATCTGGATTCATTGCTGCCTCGGGGCCCCAAACCGCAGACAATGCCCGATTACTCGTCCGTTCCCGGACTCGACAAGCTGCTCAATGGAAAGGCGTAAAAAAATCGCAGGGCGTGGAATCCTGGAGGGTTTCACGCCCACTTTCGCGTACTTAACAAACAAGCTATGAAATCTTTGCGCATTTCTCTACTGGGAGTCGCCACCGCGCTTCCGCTTTTGGGCCTTTGCCAAGCCAGTTCGGAGGACATCGATTCCATCCTCGAGATTGGCAAAAATAAGAACCAGGTGATGCTCCATCTCAGAAAGCTCACCCAAATCGGCCCTCGCCTGACTGGTTCACCCAACTTGAGGCGAGCCCAGGACTGGGCGATGGCCAACTTCAAGAAATGGGGCCTCACCAATGTGCACCTTGACCAATGGGGAGACGTGCCCGTTGGATTTGAACGGGGCAAGCGACAAGTCGGTCGCATGACGAGTCCCACGAAGCGAGACTTCCAATTCACGACGATGAACTGGATGCCCGGCACAGACGGACTCGTGTCAGGGCCGGCGGTCATGGCGCCCAAATCGCTTGAAGAGGTTGCCAAGATGCAATCCAAACTGAAAGGAGCTTGGGTACTCATGCCATCCGCAGCCGGCATGAGGGGACCTACGCTCGCGAATGACGATTTGAAGAAGGCAATGGATAACGCCGGGATTCTCGGTCGAATCTTCGGCACTTCCGATGAAAGGGTCCATTCAAGCGGAAGCTGGCGTGGAAAAACATTCGAGGATCGCCCAACCGACCTCAACATCAATGTCCGCAAATCGGATTTCACGGCCGTCAAGGATGCCATCGATGCAGGCAAGAATCCCGTGCTGGAGTTCGACGCTGAGGTCAAGTGGTTCAAGGGCCCGATCGCCCAATACAACGTCGTGGCGGACATCCGCGGTACGGAAAGACCCGATGAAATCGTGATTGTCTGTGGTCACCTAGACTCTTGGAACAGCCCTGGCTCCCAGGGCGCAAGCGACAATGGCACGGGCACGGTGACCGCGATGGAAGCGGCTCGCATTTTAGCGATGGCCAAAGTCAAGCCAAAGCGCACCATTCGCTTCATCCTTTGGTCGGGTGAGGAGCAGGGTCTGCTGGGCTCTCGCGCATATGTCGAAAAGCACAAGGACCAGATGGACAAGATTTCGGCGGTGCTGAATGACGATGGCGGGTCCAACTACCATGGTGGCTACCAGGGTGTTGAAGCCATGAAGTCGATGATGGAGGCCGCATTCGCCCCGACCGTGAAGGCTTTCCCCGACCTGCCGATGGAGTTCCAGTCCCGCGCTTCGATGCCTTCCGGTGGATCGAGCGATCATGCCCCGTTTAACTTTGTGGGCGTCCCCGGCTTCTTCACCATGGAAAAGGGCAAGCAGGATTATGGCTTTGTCTGGCACACCCAGCACGACCGATACGAGAACACGATTCCGCAATACTTGATCCAGTCGAGTTCCAACCATGCCGTGGTTGCATTCAACCTGGCCCAAGCCCCCACCCTGCTTCCTCGCGCCGCCAAACCCATGGCGAGGACCCTGGACCTGAACGGGCCAGCGGTGGGTTCAGATCAAATGTTCGAGGATCCGGCTCTGCACTCCACGCACGACCATGACCACGAGGACGATTGGATCCTCGAAGTACGCGATCGGCTGAAGAGGCAGCTTCGTTTCCTGGCGACGGGTATACGAGCACGCTAAGTCTTAATCTTCTCCGACTTTCGCCCATTCCGGCCATCGCGTTCCGATATAACTGAACGCGGTGGCTATTTTACGTTCGGTATTATTGGTCAAGGCTAAGCTACTCCTGGTACAAACTTAGGCGCCTCGAAGATAGCGCCATTCCGTAAGCATTCAATGCGGCAGCGCCAAGAATGAAAAAGTACATTTCCCACCAGAGCGGCCAATCCTCGACCGGTCGAGAAGTCGCCATTCCATTAAAGATAAACCCTGAGAGGGCAACGGCTGGAATCATGTTGGCCCACCAGAAGGCTCTCAGACGGAAGCCTATCATCGAAATCACCCACAGAAGACCAATGACTTCGAGGTTCACAACGGAGAACAAATGATTTCGCCAGATTCCAGCCAGGGCTATCAGCGTCAACGGAGCATAACATGCGAATGCCGCCACAAAAATCGAGCTGACCAACAGTCGATTTCTTCGAGAAAGCGACATAAGATATTCGGCAACGCCGACTCGGTGATCAGTTATCATTCTGATAGTCCCTGTAAAAAACACTACTCCAGGTCATAAGGGGGCCGCTATATCCATTACCGTCCTTCACAAGAGCAACGCGGTATCGGGAAGTTCGTGCCGAGGTGTCATATGCCAGCCTCACAACAACATCAGGAAAGGCACACCTGGCATCTGTAACCATACAGGAAGCACTGGCCGGCATATCGCCCTCAAAGCGTATGATTTTGTGCGATGAATGGAAAATACACGCCATCACCGTTGCTTGTGGATTGGATTTGTACTCATTCCATTTTCCGACATCCGCTGCCATCAATAAGAAGCGCACATACGCATACGATCCAACCATCGGTGCGCCAACTGGTTCGCTGCATGAGCTACGCCAATAATCCATTGGATCGCATGTTATCGAGGAGTTCAGAACGCTTCGAACTGCTGTCGAATCTGGATAGTCGCCATAATCTTGCTCATAAAGGGACAGCGCGAGACCACATTGATGCAGATTATTTAGAGTCGTCGTCTTTCGTGCGTTTGCTTTCGCTCTTGTAAGTACGGGGAAGAGAATCGCAGCGAGCACAGCAACGATAGCCGTGACGGTGAGTACTTCGATGAGTGTGAATGCTCTCGATTTCATTTCGACTGCTCCCTTGACGATTGCATCCTCAGCATGCAATCGTCATAACTATAAGTAGGCAGAGACTCCTCTCCGACTGATGTCAGGAGCGGCCCCAAAGGAAATCGATCCAAAGCTGTCACGACCATGAGAGCTCAACGATGCAATGCCATTGTACGGCAAGTTGATTCGTTTCAAAAGCTTTCTTAGGCAAGTACATTTTAGAGGTGAGACACCTGATGAGTCTTAATCTTCTCCGACTTTCGCCCATTCCGCCCATCGCGTTCCGATATAACTGAACGCGGTGGCACTTTCACAGATCGGAATCCTAATCGGACCAAAGGGTCGCGGCTCAAATATGGCCGCGATTATCCGGGCCTGCCAGAATGGCCAAATTTCGGCCTCTGTGACCGTCGTGGTCGCGCCCCGATCCGAAACACCTGCGGCGACAGAGGCGAGCGCTATGGGCGTTCCAGTGGCCATTGTGCCCCCTTCTGACGAGGGATACGGGGCTGCTTTATTAGTTGCGCTAAAGGGCTGTGATGTGCTGTGCCTTGCCGGATATCTGCGTCTGCTGCCGAACGAAGTCTTACAGGCTTTTCCAGAGCGAATCCTCAACGTCCATCCTTCCCTCCTTCCGAAGTTCGGCGGCAAGGGAATGTATGGGCGTCGCGTTCATGAGGCTGTCCTGGAGGCAGGAGAGAAAGAGTCAGGGGCATCGGTGCACCTGGTGACCGAGAACTATGACGAGGGGCGCGTGCTGGTGCAGCGACGCTGCCCGGTGCTG
>CAMLEL010000050.1 GCA_946478935.1 uncultured Armatimonadota bacterium | reverse complement strand
CTTGCTCAGGCGACGGCCCAGCGTCGGCTCAGTTCATTGCGATCATTCCTAAGGTTTCTCAAGCGAAGAGGCGTCGGCCCAACCGCAGACTTGCCTGCCACCGGGGGATTCAAGAAGCGAAGGCCATTGCCCAAGGCTCTGGACTTGGAACAGATTCAATCGATTTTGGACGCCCCTGACCTGTCCACTCCAGAAGGTATTCGCGATCGAGCGCTGATGGAGATTATCTATGGGGCCGGACTCAGGGTATCCGAAGCCGTTGGCTTATCTCTAGCTGAGATCGACTTGGAATCTGGAAGTATTCGGGTGACGGGCAAGCGAAGTAAAACTCGTTGGATTCCGCTACCCGTTGGAACGCTCGAATGGGTGCGGATGTATCTGGAAGTTTCACGACCGGAACTATTGAAGAAGCCATCCAACTTGTTCATCCTTTCAGATCGCGGGTTGCCCATGCTGCGCCAAACCGCTTACAAGCGCTTGGAGGAGATTGCGCGCCGAGTTGGTTTGAAGCAAGGAATCAGCCCTCACGTCCTCCGACACACCTATGCTGTCCACCTGCTCAAGGGCGGCGCGGATTTGAGAGCGGTGCAAGAGTTGCTTGGGCACGAATCCATCGCCACGACCCAGGTTTACACGCAACTGGACTTGGAAGAAGTCCAGCAGCGGTATCGGAAAGCTCATCCGAGAAAGTAATCGCCTCCCGATTTATAGATCGGCAGAAGCCAGACAATCCATATCGAATTCGTCGCGCTCCCCCGCTTCAAGGCGCTTCCAGGCTGCCAAGCCGATCATCGCGGCATTGTCCGTGCACAGGTCCATCGGCGGCGTAATGAAGTCGATGCCGAAGCGTTTGCAGGCTTGACCGAGACTTTCTCGCAATGCCTCATTGGCCGCCACGCCACCGACCAGGGTGAGAGTCGTCGAGTTCAGCCTTTCACATGCGCGCATCGTTCGGTCAGTCAGAACTTTTACGATCGTGTTTTGCAGGCTGGCCGCCGCGTCCGGTATGGAGATGGTCGGGCCCTCCGATTCCACCAGGCGCAACATGGCCGTTTTGAGGCCGCTGAAGGAAAAGTCGACGGTGTCGCCGCTCAGACCTTGCGGCAGGGGGTAGCGGTTTGGATTGCCGGACCGTGCCGCTTCTTGGATCGCCCGCCCGCCCGGGTAGACAAGTCCAAGAAGTCGCGCTCCCTTGTCGAATGCCTCTCCTGCAGCGTCGTCACGCGTCTGCCCAACGATTTCATAGTCACCGAAGTCACGAACTTGAACCAACTCGGTATGACCGCCAGAAACGATCAGGCACGTATGGGGGAAGGGCAGATCCGGCCGGACCGATAGGGTGCTCAAGAGATGGCCCTCCAAATGATGGATGCCCAGCAACGGAACTTCGAGAGAAAAGGCAAGTGCTTTTGCCGCAGAAACTCCCACGCTCAACGCCCCGATGAGCCCTGGGCGATTTGTTACTGCAACGGCTTGCACCTCCGAGAGATTCGTCTTGGCGGTCTCCAAAGCTTCTTCGATGACGGGGAGAATCGCTTCCACATGGGCCCTTGCGGCTGCCTCGGGAACGACACCGCCCCATTTCTGATGTAAGTCGATCTGACTCGAAACAATATTTGAAAGGATCTCGGGTCCCTGCACAATCGCGACGCTTGTTTCATCGCAGCTCGTTTCGATGGCGAGGATGCGCTTCATCGAGGAGGCTCCCAGTTCGCAAGACCATGAAGCCACATGACCATGGCGTCCTCCTTGTTATCGGGATAGTAGGCTTTTCGTCGCGCAGCCACGGTGTAGCCAAGATCCTCATAGAGCTTGATGGCACCTTCATTCCCAGCCCGAACTTCAAGCGTGCTGCAAGCCATTCCCAGATCTTTCGCTTTATTGAGCAATTCAACCATCAACTTCTTGCCAAATCCCCTCCGCTGGTAGTCGGGCGAGATGGCGACTGTCGTAATATGCGCCTCATCCACCACCATCCAAAACCCCCCATATCCGATCACTTGACCACCTTCAATCACGGTGAGGAAATAACCGTGGGGATGGGTGAGCTCATTCCGAAAGCTCTTTTCTGACCAAGGAGCCGTATTCACACGACGTTCAATATCCAGGATCACTGCGATATGAGCTTCTTCAAGCCGCTCGAATCGAAGGGTTTTCACTATCCACCCAAGTAGGCTTCTTTCACTTTCGGATCATTCAAGAGATTCTTGCCGGTATCGCTCAGAACGATGACACCGGTCTCCAAGACGTACGCCCGATGCGCGATTTCCAAAGCGCGGTTTGCATTCTGCTCCACCAGCAATATCGTCGTTCCGTCTTGGTTCAGCTCGAGGATAATCCGGAAAATCTCAGCGACGAGGTTTGGCGCCAAGCCCAGGGAAGGCTCATCCAAGAGGAGCAGTTTGGGGCGGGACATAAGGGCTCGGCCAATGGCGAGCATCTGCTGTTCGCCTCCGCTTAGAGTCCCCGAATTCTGGCGAATGCGCTCGCGGAGGCGTGGGAAGCGATCCATCGCCTTTTCCATATCCGATGCGACTTCACCATCCTTCCGAATGTAGGCGCCAAGCTGAAGATTCTCGTACACGCTCATGTTCGTGAAGATCCGCCGTCCCTCTGGGGAATGACTGATTCCCAGCCGAACGATTTCATCGGGCACGAGGTCATGGATTTCTTGTCCGAGGAACTGGATCGATCCCGCGCGGGGTCGCAGGAGACCACTGATTGTGCGGAGCAACGTGCTTTTGCCCGCTCCATTGGATCCGATAATCGATACAATCTCACCCTGCTCGACTTTAATAGATACATCGGTCAGCGCCTGAATGGCGCCGTAAAAGACATTGATGCCGTTTATCTCGAGCATGGGTCGGAAAACATTCTAGCCTATCAGCGACTCGGTGCGAATCCCTGAGGGCTAGGTAACTTGTAGCTTCGACCGAATATGTGAAAGGTATGCCGATGCGAAACCCAAAATTCAGCCACTCGTTCGAAGTTGTGTGGGATCTTCCGGAGCCGCTTAGGGCGCTCAAGAAGCTCTCGATGAATTTTAGGTGGACTTGGCACCATGAAACTCGCGATCTGTTTCGCAGCATAGACAAAGACCTGTGGGACAGTTCTCAGCACAATCCCATCGGATTCCTTTATTCGATCGATCGGGACAAACTTCAGCGGCTTGCCACCGACACTCCTTTCTTGGCCAAGCTTCGAGCTTGTGAAGCTGATCTAGATGAATACCTTGCGGCACCGACTTGGTACCAATCTCAGCCAGATCGTTCGGAGTCCGAACGTTTTGCCTATTTCTGTGCCGAGTTCGGCATTACAGAAGGGCTGCCCATCTATTCGGGTGGTTTGGGAATCCTTGCCGGCGACCACCTCAAGGCAGCAAGTGACTTGGGCCTGCCACTGGTTGGAGTTGGGTTGCTCTACGCCAGAGGCTACTTCCGACAGCAACTGAATCCGGACGGCTGGCAGCAGGAGATCTATCCGCAATACGACTTTTACTCGATGCCGCTGACTCTCATCAAAAACGGTGGAAACGACGCTCTACGAGTGGAGGTCGAGTTCCCAGATCGCACCGTCAGTTGTCAGATTTGGCGGGCGGACGTCGGACGGATACAGCTTTACCTGCTCGACAGCAATGTCCTCGAAAACGCTCCAAACGATCAATCAATCACCGACACCCTCTACGGTGGTGACGAGGAAATGCGGATTCGTCAGGAGATGATCCTCGGGATCGGCGGAATGCGCGCTCTCCGGGCGCTGGGCATCCAGCCGACGGTGTGTCACATGAACGAGGGCCACGCTGCATTTCTTTCCATTGAACGTATCCGTCAGTTTATGACCGATCAGGGCTGTGACTTCAAGACGGCCCGGCAAGCCATCGTCAATGGCAACGTCTTTACAACCCATACACCCGTACCTGCCGGTTTTGACCTCTTTACCAAGGAACTTCTGGAACGTTACATGGGCAAACTGGTTCAAGAAACCAGCCTCTCTTTCGACGACTTTGTCCGGCTTGGCAAGATCGATCCAGAGAATCAAGGCGACGCCTTCAACATGGCAGTCCTCGCCATGGAGAATGCGAATCATGTGAACGGCGTGTCCAAACTACATGCCAAGGTCACCCGCTCGATGTTTCATTCCCGGTGGCCGGAATATCCCGAGAGTGAGGTTCCGATCGAGGCGGTCACGAACGGTGTGCACACCCTGACGTGGATCGGACGACGCTCGGCCGAGTTGTACGATGAATATTTGGGACCAAGTTGGCGCAACGACGGCGGAGTTTCCAGTTCCTGGGAAGCGGTCGATTCCATCCCGGATCATGAGCTTTGGTCGGTGCGCGAGAACCAAAGAGGCGATCTCGTCCGCTTCGTGCGAAAGCGACTTCAGCGGAGCCTTTCTCGTCGGAACGCGGCTGCTCCCGATTTCAACGTAGTTGGAGGGATCCTGGACCCTCGGATACTAACGATTGGCTTTGCGCGTCGATTTGCAACCTACAAACGGGCGACTCTGATGCTGAATGACAAGGACCGCCTGCTCGAATTGTTGAATCACAGCGAACGCCCCATCCAAATCGTGATCGCAGGCAAGAGTCATCCTCGGGATGACGGCGGCAAGAGCCTGATCCAAGAACTAGTCAAGTTCATCAATTACGAGGGAGGGCGGCAGCGCATGGTTTATGTCGAAGATTACGACATGCAGGTTGCACGTGCCCTGGTGCAGGGTGTCGACGTTTGGCTGAACAACCCCCGTCGACCTATGGAAGCAAGCGGTACCAGCGGGATGAAAGTGCTTGCGAATGGTGGGCTGAACTGTTCCGTGCTTGACGGCTGGTGGGACGAGGGCTTTGATCCCAAGGTTGGATTTGCTATCGGCGATCGCAATGATGCAGGTGAGGATGGGCATCAGGATTGGCTGGATAGCCGGTCACTCTATGCTCTGATTGAGTCGGAAATTGCACCGAAGTTCTATCACCGCCCCGACGGCGGACTGCCAACCGGTTGGATTCAAATGATGCGGCAGTCGATCAAGTCGCTGTCACCGGAGTTCTCGACCGCCAGAATGGTCCAAGAGTATGCCGAGCGGTTCTATTTCCCAGCTTCCAATGACTATCAGACCATGATTTCAGATGGGCTTTCCGGAGCCAAGGCGGCACTGGATTGGCGAGCTCGAATTCGTTCCGCGTGGGGGCAGGTCAAGGTGGTTTCCACCAAGGGCTCCGGACCCCGAATCGACCTTGGCCAGCACTTTCATGTGACAGCGTGGGTTCAGCTGGGCACCCTAAAGCCCGAAGAGGTTAAGGTTCAGGCCCTCGTCGGCCGGATGGGCGCGAACCGCGAGCTGACGGAGTTCAGCACAATCGACCTGATGCATGTCGGTGAAGAGAATGGGAGCCAGAAATTCGAGGGCCAGGTCCCTTGTGAGGAACCTGGCCATCTGGGTTACACGGTTCGAATTCTGCCAAGTTACCCGAATGTACGGGTACCTAGCGAGCTAAATTTGGTCAAATGGGAATAGCTTAGTAGCGTCCGCCTCCGCGTCCGCCCTTGCCGCCGCGTTCGCGCCCGCCGCGACCACCACCGCCGCCGTAGCCGCCCCCGCCGCCACCAAAGTCTCGGTCTCGGCCGCCGCCCCCGAAGTCGCGACCTCCGCCGCCACCACCGTAGCCTCCACCGCCTCCATAGCCTCCGCCACCGCCCGGAGTTTTCGGTCGAGCCTCATTGACGGTGAGTTTGCGGCCGCCCATCTCGGAATTGTGCTTCTCGTTGATCGCGGCGTCCAACTGGTCCTCCGCGATATCGACGAAACCAAAGCCGCGTCCTTCCACGATGCGGACCTTGGAGGCGTTGTAAGCTGAAAAATGGTCGAGGAGATCGCTCTCAGAGGCCGAATATGGGAGATTTCCCACGTATAGGGTTTTTGTCGCCATAGATTTCCTTGCCCGATCTGGAGCCGGGTGCCCGATCCGGTAACTGCCAGTAGACAAGACTCCGCTTCAATCGCAGCAAGGCGCACGCAGACGCGCGAGAGGCAAGCGCTAGGCTCTCCGAAACGAATGGAGTATACCAATGGACTTGCAATCTGCCAAGGTAAATTCGCGAGCTTTAGTTGATGTTCAATCGGTATGGTTCGCTCGACCGATCGATCGAAACCTGGCGGTAGTCGACAATACGAACATCGGACTCTTCGCCTGCCTCATCGGTGACTCCCACGACTCTCATTCCGGCCGCCTTTGCGCTGCGGACTCCTGCGAGGGTGTCTTCAAACGCAATGATCTCACTCGGGGGAATGTTAAGGCGTTGCGCTCCGGCTAGAAAAGCTTCGGGATGAGGCTTCCCGTGAGCGATTTGCTCAGCCGTAATGAACACTTCAGGTGCGGTGATTCCTCCGGCTCGTAGGCGCGGCACAGCAATCGGTTGACTTCCAGATGTCACGATCCCCCAAGGTATGTCCTTGAGACTCTCTACAAAAGCCAGGGCTCCAGGCAGAGCCACAACCCCATCTGTGTCTGTAGCTTCAAGGTGTTCCAATCGAGCGAACGCGGCGGCTTGATCGAGCTGAGGTCCAAGTAAAGCGATCGAGTCGACAGCTCGACGTCCATGGATTCTTGGCACAACGTAATCAGGGTCCAAGCCGAATTCGGTCGACCAGGTGCGCCATGAGCGGTCCACCGCGGCAATGGAATCCACCAGCGTTCCATCGAGATCGAAGAGCAGCCCCCGAAACGTGTAAGAAGTCACGACTTTGCCCAACTCCATTGTTCGAGATTCATCGAACTAAAGGATACCGGATACGTGAAGTTGGACCCGAGCACTTGCCAAATCAGTCAAAACGACCGAGAATGAAGGGAGCGGCGGGTCGAACAGGGGTACCCTAGTTTGTCCAGGGATCGGAAGTCGTGCGGAAATTTGCTTGTCTTTTATTTTTGATGTCGCTCGCGATTGCGCTTTGCCGCGGAGCATCAGTGCGAGCAGAGGGAGCTAGCCTATACATTTACGACATCAGGGTTCTCACACTGCGAGCGGCAAGTGGGGACTGGTCTGCCGAACAGCGAGCGACCTTTCTGGCCGCCAACATCGAACGCGTTGCCCGCAACGGAGTTGTAAAAGTCCGAAAGCACGGACAAGACCACCAAATCTTGGTCGACAATCAACTCGTCCTGACGGTTACCAGGCAGGAAGCGAAGCTGAACAAGAGTTCAACCGCCTCCCTGGCAAACGTTTGGGCCAGGAATCTCCGCAAGGCATTTGCAACGCCACCGCTTCGCGTTGTAACGACTCCGATCCGAGTTCCATTGGGCGCGAACCGCGTGATCCTGGCCGGGGGTACCCAGTTTGCCAATGCGCACATCGCCGCGAATGACCCAAGCATTCTGAAGGTCGGCAAGGTCGGCAACGGCGTAGCCTATAA
This sequence comes from uncultured Armatimonadota bacterium, assembly GCA_946478935.1. Next base: position 2,336 of record CAMLEL010000050.1, on the reverse strand, counting down.
AGCAATTGGCTATGGTCGAACTGAGGTCGTCGTTTCCGCCGGAAACATCATCAAAACGGTCTCCGTCTCGGTGATGCCGGTTGGTGCGAACTTGCCACAGAACCTCGTGGCGGTCGTAAGCGGAAATCCGGCAGGAGAAGCTACGGTTGCTGGCGCAATCGAGAGCGCCGTTCGAGTTCAATTGGGCGCCGATCCCAAGGCAGAATTGAAGTTGGAGCTTCCCAAGGCCACGCAAGTTCTCCCTGGCGAATCCAGAACCTACACGGTTCGGGTCAAAGCGTTTGGGCAAGACGTCCTTCCTGCCGAAGGTCCGGTGTTCGTCACTGTGAAGAATGTGGCGCTGGGACGGAAACCGGAAAGCGCTCTTTGGTATTGCAACGAACCGGAGAATTTGAAGCGGCCCGGACTCTTGTTTGCGGCGCCGCTCCGCCCTGAAACTCCGAGTCGGATGCTTTACCACCACATCAATCAGATGTCCAATCCCCTGGTTGTGATGGTCGAAGCAATCAACGACTCCGATCAGCCTGCACAGCTGATGGTGATCCCGGGTGACAGCAAGCCGGATAAGAACCCCGTCCTTGCCGGAGTCCAGGCAGCGGACCAGTTTATGAAAGGCTGGGCATTCAGCAGCGGCGAAGTCATTCAGATTCCACCGAAGAGCCGGCTGCCTATCGCCATGCGACGAATTGCCCACGGGCAGACGATGAGCGGCCTCTGCTATCTGCGATTACTGGAGAATGGTCCAGACCAGCTCACGATCCGCACAGAGGCACGACCGCCCTTCCCGCTAGACTCCAAGTGGTTGGCGGCAACGCAAAGCGGTACACCTTGGCGTCATATTGGCGCGCAACGCATGAACAACTTGGATCGAGATCCGGTCCTGCCTTCTATTCACATCTATCCGAATCCCTACAAGGAAGAGAACGGGATCTACCAGGTGGGCGGCAAGTATGCATTCTTCAGGATCGGCGAACGGCCGATCGCCCGAGCGGACAAGCTTGATAATCTGAGCGGGAACTTCGGCGTAACCTACACAATCAATGCGCTGATTGAGAATCCAACTCAGGCCAGCAGTGAAGTGGAAGTGGTTTTCGAGGCGAGCGCGGGTTATAGCGGCGCCGTGTTCTACGTGAATGGCCAATATGTGAAGACGCCGCTTCTTCAGCCAAAGACCGAAGCTCAAATCGCGAAATTCAACCTCGATCCAGGTCAAACCAGGAACCTCTCCATCATCACGGTTCCATTGTCCGGAAGTAGCTATCCCGCAACGCTGACCATCCGTCCGGTCGACCTCTCGGCCCAAGGCGGACGTATCGATCGTTCAAAATAGGAGGAGATGAACCCCTCTTTCCGGCAGATTGCGGAACTGTTTAACGTGGTCGACCTTGAATCCGACTCGGATATGCAGCAGTTAAAGAATGCAGCCAAGGGTCAGAACGCATCGGAAAGCGAGGATTTGGGGAAGCTGCGACTGAGCGAGGGCGATTATCAGAACGCGATCCGGCATTTTAAAGAGGCGATCGAGCAACGGGACAAGACCGAGGCATCGCATCTGGTGGACCTTGCCGGAGCCTATGATTACGGCGACCTCGAACTCCAGGCGTTCCGGCAATACCGCAAGGCGCTCAAGGCGAACAAGGAGTCTTCCGAGTCGCTCCTCGGCCTCTCGGACATCCTTCGCCGTTCCGGTCGTTTTCGCGATTCGATCGCCGAACTCGAAAAAGCGATCAAGCTGGAACCGGGCAACGCTTTCTATCACGTCAAACTCGCCGAAGCTTTGCGTGAAATGGGTGAGCCGAACAAGGCGCTCGAAGCTGCACAGTATGCCGTGGTGGTGAAGCCAGACGAACCTTTTTACCACTACTGGATTGGCGATCTACTCCTGCAGATGAAGCGATACGAGGAAGCGTTGCAGTCTTTTCGGGCTGCCATCGAACTGTCACCGGGCGACGATCACTTGTACCTTCGGGCATCCGTTGCCTTTTGGCGGACCGGCCGCCGCGCCGAGGCGATCAAAGCCATTCGACTCGCATCCGATCTCGACACCGAAAAGTACGTCTATGCGGGAATGCTTGAAGCTCTGCTCAGAGCCGATGGGCAAGAAGTGGAAGCCAACTTGGAAGCGGAGCGAGCAGGAAAGATGGATCGTTTCGACCGCGACGTGATGAATCGAACGCTGCACGAGATGGGGATCATCGAGTACGACGTTAACGAGGGCTAGCTCTTGCCGCCGCCCAGCAGTTCATTCAAGTTCTTTTCAGGAACTGAGAGCGAAATGAAGAAGGTCGCAAGGGCTAGGATGAAGACCAGCCAGAAGGCCAGGTGGAGCCCGTGTC
>CAMLEL010000049.1 GCA_946478935.1 uncultured Armatimonadota bacterium | reverse complement strand
GTGGCAGTAACGCTGCCCATCGGTTTCCCGGTTGGAAGCTATTCACAGGTCATGCGGGTCATTGAAGACACCAACAACGATGAGTCTCTTGCGTTGAACGGAGCCAATGCGCTGGAGGCATTTTCCGATCCAACCTTCATCTTGAACTTCAAGGCTCGTGAAACTCGACTCACGAACGACTTCACCCGATTCACGGCTCCGATGAGTGACGATCCCGGTGCGATCGGAACGGCAGGCGCGGCATTTCTCCATCAGAACTTGCAGCCGACCGCTTCCCGAATTACAGCGGGAGCGAACATCGGACATCTCGTGGTCGCTTGGACCTCCAACCGAATCGCCGATCTGGCGACTCAGCCGACAAGCGCTAGCGCGAATGATCGGTACCGAATCTTCCTGGCGGGCTTGAACGGTGGGAACTACACCCCTGATCCTCGCAGCGACCCCACCAATGGAGTCGCGGACCTCACGGGATTCGTACGAAACACGAATGCCAAGTGGTTCAGCGCGTCCCCAGGTTCCACCAACGGATATCCCGGCTTGGCCTACCTCTATCCGGTTGCTGGCGGAGAATCGGTGGTGGCTGGAACCGAGAAATATGGCGCACCTGCACTTCCGGCACGAGGTCAAGTCAATGCGGTGGCAGGATTCCTCTCGAATCCGGCGGCATTCCCGAACTTCGATATGGCCTTCCTCGGCGATGCACAGAAGCAAACGGCTTCCGGGCGAGTTGGAGAATCACGGTTGTTCGTCACCCGTGTGACGATGCAGGCAAACGGCACCCCCGATATTGAAGCGACGCCATACTCAATGCCTTTCGACATCTATAGCCAAAAGGGTCGACCCAGCATTGTGCGCCTTGGCGATCTGATCGCCACTGTGCCAGCCGAGGACCTGAGCTTCATCGCTTATTCGGCCCTCAGCACCGGCAACTCGAGAATCTATTGGACGACGTTCGACTACAACGCTCGAGCATCCGCCACCAACGGATTCACGACACCCCAGGCGATCAACTTCGGCGATGGCTTCGAATCCGTCGGCTCCCCGAGCGCGACAGTCCGACGCTATACCGGAGTCACCGGTCCAAACACCGCGATCTTCGACTTGTCCTTCACCGGCAAACTGCGGGGTCGCAAGAACAGTGAAGTATTCCAGGGTCGCCTCTCAAGCGATGACCCGAGCAACCCGATCACCTATCCAGGAATCGTCGCCGAAGTTTTGGCGCCCGATTCCGAGACTGGACTGTTCCGGGCGAAGGGAATTGAATGGGATATGAACCAGGCAGTCACCCTACAGTTGATGGACGCTGCTGGGACCCTGGCGAATATCGAGTCGGCGGGAACCCGGCTGTTCGATCAAAGTACGAACCTGCTGACGATGGACACCACATTGGGCGGGAAGGCGTATCTGGATCCGCGCTTGGGCACAGTTCGACTCTCGACCGGGCTCCCGCTCTCGACCCAGAAACTGGTCTTGAGCTACACTCCGAAGTTCCTCCGGGTCAGCGTTGGAACCACCGCTGGTTACTCGGGCGTCTCGCAGTTCCTCGATACTCGGTCGGAAGGTCTCCGGTTTGGTCCGGGTGGCGTTCCGATCAGCACGAAGTACTGGGCACGTCCCGATAACACTTCCGTCCAATCGGGCGATAATCCAAGAGTCAATCGATTCTTCTTGACGTACAACCGCGCGGCCTCCGGAGCCGGACAAGCTGCTCGGCCGTTCATGAAGACGATGCGGCTGGGAATCCAACTCCCGTATCAGATCTATACAGATCAGAACGGAAACCTGCTTCGATCCCCCGGTATCCCGAGCCTCCAGGTGAATGGCGCGAATGATTTCTTCCAGGTCGATCCTGTGAGAGGGCGCGTCTACTTCAGCGGCGTTGATGAGGATGATCTGATCACGATTACCTTCAACAGCGTTGATCAATCCACTGGGCTCCCGACCGGTCAAGGCGGAAATCCGGCGGCGCCATTCGTGGTGACGGCTCGAGTCAGCCTCATCACCGAGATGGACGAATCGCCAGTGCCGATCGAGCAGGCCGTGAACGAGTCTTCGATGTTCGCGTTCCCAGATCCGTTCGACAGCGCGGCCTTCAGCCGACCGAATTTGGTTTGGATGTTCTGGAGCAGCACTCGCGGCGGCTCACCGGACCTCTATTTCCAGACAGTCGCGCCGAGATTCGCGCCTCAAGCATCCGGAAACTAAAGTTTTCGGAAAATCTGAAAAAGGCCAGGAATGATAACTTCCTGGCCTTTTTCTTACACACGCGAACACATTGGGGCTTTTGTCCCGTCTTGAAAGCGTCGCGGCGGGGAGGTCTGGCTTATTGACAGGCCGGTGCTAGCTTTGATAAGATAGCATCGACCCTGGGAAGCAGGTTGTTCACCATATGGCTAAAAAGCTCACAAGTGTTCTTGGCATCGACATCGGTAGCCAGAAAATCAAAGTTGCCGAAGTTCGAGCACAGGGAAGGGATGCGGTTGTTTCAGCAATCGGCATCATCGACACCCCCGAAGGTGCCGTCGATCACACCGGCGTGTATAACAGCGACGCGGTTGGGACTGCGTTGAAGCAGGTTCTAACCGAATGCGGTGCATCGGTTCCTCATGCTGTCGTTTCGATCGCTGGCCAGGCGTCCGTCCTGGTGCGTACGCTCGAAGTGCCTCGCATGAATCCCGCTGAGCTCAAAGAGCATATGCAGTGGGAAATCAACCGAAACATCCCATTCGCAGAAAGCACCGTGGTAAGCGACTTCAAGCCGTTGGCCGACGAAGACCCCAATTCCACGAATATGGACGTGGTAATGGCAATAGCGCCTCAATCCGCGGTGGATACGATGATCGCCTGCGTGAAGAAAGCAGGTCGAAACACGGCCGCAATCGACGTTGAGCCGCTCAGCATCGCTCGTTCGGTCGTACAGAGCTACGACGATGCATATGCTGGTCAAACCATCTGCGTCGTGGAAATGGGCCACAAAACGACTTCGATCAATATTTATCGGAACGGCAAGCTTTTGATGCCTCGCCAGATTCCTGTTGGTGGGGAGATGTTCACCAAGGCGATTTCCGACGACATGCAGCTTTCCATGTCTGAAGCTGAGCAGATGAAGGTTCAGGAAGCTGAGATTCCGGAAACGGCAGCGGGCGCCATGGCCCCGCCGGATCCATTCGGAGGAGCCACGCAGGGGTTCCAGGCCTATAACCCATTTGCTGACGACAGCGCCCCTGCAGAAGCGCCGAATCCATTTGCCGATGAGCCGACGGAAACGCCCGAGCCCGTTGCCCCCGTGGTGCCGGCTTCCAACGGAAGCACCCGACTTTACAATTCGTTCGCGCCGGTGCTCGAAGAGTTCGTGGCCGAGGTTCGACGCTCGATCGACTACTATCGAAGCCGTGGCGGAGAGATCGATCGAATCGTGTTGGCGGGAGGCGCATCCAAGCTACGCGGTCTGGCTGCGTTTTTGAAAGCAAGTTTGGATTTGGAGTGTGACAATTACGATCCGCTTCGCCGTCTGAATATCACCGCCAAGAAAATGGCGCCTGGGTTCCTGGAGGAGCATCGACAAGAATTTGCGGTCGCGGTGGGCAATGGCCTGCACGTGCTGTTCGACTGAGACGAGAGTATGAAGCTTAACCTTCTTCCGACATATGTATCCAAAGGCAACCAGGCAAAGACGGCGACCGTCGTCAGCGTGCTGCTCGCACTTTTGGGAATCCTCGGCGCCGTTGGCATGATCTTCATATCCAAAGATCAGCTTCGGGCCGCTCGCGAAAACGCTGAGTCCAAGCAAGAACGGGCGGAGCGTGCGGTGCAGGTTTCCAAGCGGGCTGATCAAGTGGTGACCGACGCCCAGATGATCATTCGCAACATCAACCTGGCTGACGCGATGCTCAAGCACAATGATGTCTATCCGGATCTATACCGAGACATCAAGCCCTACATCCCCGGTTTCTTCCGCGTCACCAGCATGACAGCGACCCCGATCGATGCGACAAACGCGCGGGTTACGCTTACTGGAACGCTCAAAACGTATCAGCAGTTTGCCGATCTCATGATCGCACTGTTTCGGATTCCCGGCGCGACATCGGTTGCACGGGCCGGTTACAACAACGTGGATCCGTACATTCCGGGCATCACCGACGTCGATCAAAATGGCCGACCGATTCGGCCTGGCCAGGCACCCATTCCGGACAACAAGTATGAGCGCCTTGCCTACTTCCAGAGCCAGGGTGCTCCAACCGGCTTCACGGGAGAAGGCGGCTTTGGAACGGCGGATCGATCCCAGGCGCGTGGCGCTATGCCCGGTTACTCGCTCATCACAGTAACCGTGGACATGCCACGAGCCCTGCAAACGCCCGATCCGCGAGCCACACTGACCGCACAGGGTCCGGCCACACCGACTGGCGGCGCGGCAACTGCGCCAGGAGTCCCGGGTGCCGTACCTGGAGCGCCAGCCGGAGCGCCTCCCGGAGCGGGAGTCCCAGGAGCCGTAGGAGCGGATCGCTAAGGAAGCTTAGAGGAAACTATGAAACTGAGTCCTTTGACCATCATTCTCATCGGGGTCTCGATCCTGATCATGGCGCTGTCCTATGGCTTCTTCCAGCATTACCTGCCGAATTCCACGGAAGCGGGCTACTACAACACGTTTGCTGAACAGCTCGAAGCTGAGGGAAACAAACTGCCGGCGGCCGAAGATCGGTTGAAAAAGGCCGAAGAAATGGTAACCACGAAGGCTTCCGAGTGGAGAGCAGTCGTGGCAACCAAGGCCCCGCTTCCGGACGTCAATGCCCGAGGCGTGAATCTGAATGTCGATGCGTGGCAGTTGACCGTCGATACGAAGAAGTTCCGGGATAACATCCAGCGCGCAGTGAACGCTCAACTCGTCAAGGGTGGCGTTCGAGTGGTCGGTTCCGGGCCAGAAATCCCAATGCCGACTCAAACGGCTTCGGAAGTTCTGGCGGGCTTTTACAACTATCCAGCGATCGCATTTCCCGTGGTCATTTTCGAGTTGGGGCAGGTTACGGTTGCCGGTACAGAAGCTCAAATCATGGAAAATGTTCGGGCATGGAAGAATATGCCCCGATACCTGGCGGTCACCGATGGTTTGACGATCACGGGCACGAGCCCCCAGCTCCAAGGGACGTACAGCGTAACGCTGGTTGGGTTTATTCGCGGTAAAACAATCTTCCCGACGGTACCGGACGGGCCGGCGCCGGGAGGTAGCGGTGGCGGAGGCGGCGGTCTCGGCGGCGGCGGTGGCGCACGTGGAGGCGGACCCATGGTTCCCGGACTATCGGGTGCTGGCGGTGGCGGCGCAGCGGCGGTTGGAGCGGCTCCGGCCGGAGGCGGCCCACGCGGGAATGCACTGTAGATTTTAATCGTCGGCTATACGGCGTAAGAAAAAGTGAACCAATATCATGGTTAGAACAGACTTGAATGTAATGATGAGGAAATACTCGCTTGGACTGAGCGCGTTGGCGATGGTATTCGTCGCAGTTGGCTGCCAAGAGGCGCCCCCTGCGCTGACCAAGCCGACGGTCGTCCTTCCTGCCAACACCTTCGACCCTGGGGTCGATGCTGGCTGGAAAGGCGTGGCAGTCGGTGATGCCACCCTGGTTGCGAACTTGAAGACGCGGTCAGTGGGGAATCATGGGCAGAGTTTTGCGCCGCGAAGCGATCCTTTCGCGCTTCTTTCGGAAGAGCGAGCGTTCGAGATTTCCCAGAACTCGGAGCGCATCCTCGCAGATAGCGGTGGATTCCGCTTCGATTACGAACCACCCGTCGAACAAGACGACGTCGAGATTCAAGAGCCACAGCCTTACCGCCGATTGGCCGGTGTCATCGTGGGTGAGTCAGTCTTGGCCCTGATCGATATGGGTGACGGTCGCCTGGAGATTATTCGTCCGGGTCAGCGGATTCCGAACAGTGAGTGGACGGTCGTCTCGATCGACGAAGAGAAAGCCATTCTGCGCCGTGGCGGTAATCGCTTGCCACGCCAAATCGTCGTTCGGCTGGAAAGCCCGCCATTTAACCCCAATCAAGGTGGCGGTGGTGGAATGGGTAATCCCAGCGGAGCGCCGGGTGGCGGACCTGGAAATGCGCCCGGCGCACCCGCCAATCCCGGTGGAAGAGGATCCCTCGGCGGAGCGCCAGGTGGCCTTGACGATAGATAATCGATTTTCAATAGTCTAATTAATGAAGGTAACTCGAGTTGAAATCAAACATCAAAAAGATCGGAGGTCTTCGATGAAGAAAAGAATGACATTGGCACTTGGAGCCATCCTGGCGGTCGGGATGCTCGCCGGAGCTCCGGTCCGAGCATACAGCCAGGACATCGGCGGGACGATCATCCCGTCGCTCGAGCTTGATAGCGCAGACGTGCGAGAAGCCTTGCGCGCGCTATTCAAGAACGTCGGCGTTTCGTATTCAATCGCTCCCGAAGTTCAGGGGCCCGTTACTGTGAGCCTGCGCAACGTGACGTTTGAGGCTGCCCTTCAGAATATTCTGAAGCAGGTCAACGCAACGTACCGCGTGGAAGGTGGCATCTACCAGATCGTCATCAAGGAAGACACGCAGATCGGGACGGGCGGCGATCAGGGGACCGTAGCTCCGCCTCGAACCACAGTCGTTCGACGGCTCAAGATTCGATCTGCTGATCCGCAGATGATTATCACGCTGCTCTCCGGCTCCCAGTCGACCGGCGTTGCACCTGAAGAAAGCACGATCTTTAACACCCAGGGTGGTGGACAAGGCGGCGGCGGCGGCTTCGGCGGCGGCCTGGGTGGCTTAGGTGGCGGCGGTTGCGTGGGCGGCGGCGGCTTCGGCGGCGGCGGTGGAGGCTTTGGTGGCGGCGGCTTCGGCGGCGGCGGCTTTGGCGGCTCCGGTGGCTTCGGCGGTGGACGCGGCGGCGGCGGATTTGGCGGCGGCGGCGGCGGCCGAGGTTTCTAATAGGTTAGAGTAACAGGGTTTTAGGAGGATAATGATGCGTTTAAGCTGGGCAACAATGGCGTTTGTAGGAGCGGTGGCTACCGCTTTGGTAGCGCCGACTACGAGCGCCATCGCGCAGCAGTCGCAGGGCGGAGAGATCCGGATTAACATCTTTTTGAAGGATGCGGATCTCTTCGAGGCGACTCGAATGTTGACAATGAAGGCAGGAATGCAATTTGTATTCGAGCCTTCCACGGAAGCGTATGGCAAAGTTACGCTGAAGCTGGATGACTCCCCGGCGGAAGACGCCTTGGCGTACATCTGCAAGTCTGCGGGAGCCTACTTCCGACGTGACGAGAACGGCGTGTACATTATCAGCCGGTCCGCTCCAAAGGTCGATATTCTAGTCGAGCCCATTGCAAAGGTGGTCAAGACGACGAAGAAGATCAAGGTTCAAAAGGCCGATGCTCGAAGCGTCTACAACATGCTCGCCTTCTCAATGCCTCCCAACTCTTCCCAGGGATTCGAGGACATGAAGAAGTTTCGGGCTCTCACCGACTCCGATACAGCCAAAATGTTCGGCGGTGTGAATCCTACGATCGCTTATGATGGCGGACCCGTTTATCGGCCGCTCAACATGCGGGCGAATCAACCCCTCGCTGGCGGCGAAGGCGGCTCCGATCTGATGCTTCCGGGTGAGAATGCCGGACAGGGTCTGGGCGGCTTCGGCGGTGGACGTGGTGGTCAAGGGCCCGGCGGCGGTCAGGGCGGTCCTGGCGGCGGCCAAGGTGGACCTGGCGGCGGTCAGGGTGGTCCTGGCGGTGGCCAGGGCGGCAACAACACCCTCCAAGGTGGCGACGGTCTGGTTCCGCAAAGCATTGACTTTATCAGCTATGACCCGACGGACAACAGCATTGTCGTTCGCGGTTCAGAAGAGGATATCGCCGAACTTCAGCGGTACATCAGCCTTTTCGACGTCGCCCCGCGACAAGTCGAAATCAAGGTTGAGTTCATTACCACCACGGAAAGCCTGGACAAGTCCATCGGCTTTGACTTCCTATACTCCCGCGGAACCGTCCTCGCAGGCACCGCGCCGGGCACGTTCGCACGGACCTCCGATCCCGTGTTCCTGAACTTTGCCACCGGCAACGTGACTTCGCGAATGCGAACGCTTCTCCAAGAGGGTCGCGGAAAGGTGGTTTCGGCTCCGATCATCCGAACGCTGAACAATCAGCCAGCATCGATTCAGAGCTCGATTCAAACCTATATCTTCATCAACCAGACAATCGTCTCGAACGGAACCACGGTGACCAACTCGAACCCAGTTCCTCTCGTGGCGAGCACGTTCCTCAGCGTTGCGCCTCGTATCAACGATGACAACACGATCACGGTGTACTTGAACCCGCAAGTTGCGAGTTTTGTCGGTACTTCTCGAGACTCGTTGGGTAACGAGTTCCCGAACGTGAGTCAGCAGCAGATCAACGTGGTTGCGCGGGTGAAGAATGGTGAGACAATCGCCCTTGGCGGTTTAACCGACAAGAACGACAACACGACCGTTTCTCGAGTGCCGCTTCTCAGCGACCTCCCGATCATCGGTCAGTTCTTCCGGTCGACCCAACGCACCAAGCGCAACAGCGACCTCTTGATCTTCGTCACTCCCCGGGTGATCGAAGAGGATGAAATCGGCGGCTAAGCCAGATCGAGTCCAAGTAATATCGAATGGCAGGGTAACCACCCTGCCATTCTTGTTTATGGAGCGCTGTTGGATACTGATTGGGATGATGGGAGCCGGCAAATCGTCCGTCGGGCGCGCACTGGCGGAAAAAAGTGGACGCGAATTCATCGATACCGATCTCCTTCTCCAGAACCGGCTTGGGCGCCCCATCCCCCAAATCTTTCAAGTCTACGGAGAGGATGCGTTCCGCGATCACGAGACCAGCATCCTCAAATCTTTGGAGCCGGGCCCATCCATTCTGTCGACCGGCGGCGGCATCGTCACTCGGGAAGCCAATTGGGCCGAACTCCAAAGACTCGGGATAACGATCTATCTGAAATCCAAACCAGAAACGCTGATCGCCCGCCTTGCCGTGAGCAAGAAAAAACGCCCGTTACTGCAGGTTGACGAGTGGGAAACCCGACTCTGTGATTTGCTGACAAGGCGCGAGCCGTACTATGAAAGGGCCGACCTGGTCGTGGAACTCGATTTGGACGATGTTCAGAGCGCTGCCGACCGAGTTTTGGCAAAGATCCAGGAGTTGGCATGACGATCAAGCATCGCAATGGGGCATACGATGTCCAGTTTTCGACGCTACGCGAATTGGCGAGTCATCTGCCATCCGATGCGATGTTCATCACCGACGAGAATGTTCATCGCCACTACGCGGAACTCCTCCCAGATTCCGTGTGCCTGACCCTCCCGGCGGGCGAAACATTCAAAAACATGGAGCAGCTCAACGTTTGTCTGGAATGGATGGCCGACAAGGGTGTCAAGCGCTCGGGGCACGTGGTGGCTCTTGGCGGCGGAGTCATCGGTGACCTCGTTGGATTCGCCGCCGCTGCGTATATGCGCGGCATTGCTTACACTCAAGTGCCGACCACGCTATTAGCGCAGGTCGATTCCTCTGTCGGAGGCAAGGTGGGGGTGGACCTGCCTCAAGGGAAGAATTTGGCAGGCGCCTTTCATCCCCCGTTCAAGGTCGTTGTGTCAACCGAGTTTCTGGCCACACTGCCGGCAAGGCAGTTTACAAACGGAATGGCCGAGGTTTGGAAGTACGGATTGATCCGAGACTCGGAACTGATCGATGAACTTCATCGGGAACGCTTGACGGCGACTCACCCTCAACTGGAGGCGACGGTTCGACGATGCATTCGTCACAAGCGGGACGTTGTGGAGGCGGACGAGT
>CAMLEL010000048.1 GCA_946478935.1 uncultured Armatimonadota bacterium | reverse complement strand
GATAAGCGCTGAAAGCATCTAAGCGCCAAGCCCACCTCAAGATTAGATTTCCCATCAAACGAGTAAGACCCCCGGAAGACTACCGGGCGATAGGTCGCAGGTGTAAGTGCAGCAATGTATTAAGCTAAGCGATACTAAATGGTCGAGGGCTTAACATCTCGCAGTTTTATCAAGTGCTCCTTGCATGTTTCTTTAAGCCACTAGGCGATTTTCAAAGCGCTCAGAGCGCACCCAGTTTTCGGGTGGCCATAGCGAGAAGGAAACACCCGTTCCCATTCCGAACACGGCAGTTAAGCTTCTCAGCGGCGGAAGTACTTGGAGGGCAGCCTCCCGGGAGATAAGCGCGCTGCCCGGATGAATTTAGAAAGCCTCGGTGATAGCCGGGGCTTTTCTGCTTTTGAGATACTGCAAACACCCGTTCCCATTCCACAGCTTCGAACACTGGGCGAGCAGTTAAGCTTCTCAGCGGCGGAAGTACTTGGAGGGCAGCCTCCCCGGGGCTTTTCTGCATTTGAATGCTACTCCTTATTTGGGTTTCTCCTATTCCGATGTAGCAGGAGCGCAATTCCGGACCATCGACTTTCTAAGCGGGCTCGGGACCACACGTCAGCCCTTGTGTCACCAACCCTTCTTGCATCCACCACAAGGGGATTGCCAGCCTGGATGCCAACGAGGGCTACGAAATGTTGGTTGTCCATTGCTAAGATCGCAACTGTATGTTCCTTCAGTAAATCGCTCACTGATAATTGCGCTGCTCTCGTGGACACGCCAAAACGTTTGGCGACCCTATCAAGTTGTTCAAGCGATACGATTGCATGATCGGGTGCACCTAGGGCGGCGGAGATTTCGCCAGGACTCGATTGAACGCCGAGATAAGTCAATGCGGCATGCAAACTGCTTTCCCCACAATGAGGAGGTTTGCTATAGCATCCCACAATTCCTATACCAAAGATGATGATCGACGTTTGGACAGGACGAGCCAAACAACGGAAACGAATAGGATTGCGGAAGAGGACAGAACGAAGATGATGTTCCAACTCCAAATGCTCCTTTGCGCTCGCACGCGTGTACTGTGATAAGTCATTTTGCCGTCCGCACCGAGTATCCAGTTCGTGCTCTCAGGCCCTGAAACCATGGTGCCGGCGATCGGCTTCGGAAATCGATCCAGTTTCGCGTCTTTGCCAGTCTGAAGATCAGAATGAGTGAAAGTCCATCGTCGCAATCCGGGAAAGATCGCATCGGGAGTAGACCGAAAGGTGGCTTCAGCCTGAGCAACGTACCACGATCCATCGCTTTTCACCGCATTTGTAACTGTCCACTGATATCCGCCCGTGGGATCCTTCGCGTTTCGAAGTTCGCCATGGGTTGCCAGCCATCCCTTTTCAGAATCAAATGTGATCACGAAAGTAAGACCGGGCAGGAACTCGCCCTGTGCAACATAAGTTTTACCTAAGGGGTTTACTCGCAAGCCCTTAAGTTCTCCTAGCAGCGAAGAGAGCCATTGACCCTGGTACGTCCTTCCAACGAGCGGGGTCTCGTTAACTATCTTTTCCTTCCAGAATGTACCGATGCCCGGTCTAGAAGTTCCCGCGTCGTAGACTTCATACCAGAGTATTCCATCCTCACGCAATTGCCACACGATTGAACGGGCACCGCGCATAGGCTCCATTTCTGCTTGTGAAAAGTGCTTCCACCATTTGGCACTGCTTCCTTCCAACTCGACGTCAAAAATCCCCGCCGATCCTTGGAGGTCCGGTCCTGGAGTGATGAGAGCACGGGGCTCTTCGGTGATAAAGGACTTGTAGGAAATAGGCCCTAGCTGCTTTTCAGCCTTTTTGAGTTCGTGGATCAGGCCATCCGCATCCATGGCATTGGCCATGGATGCAATGATTAGAATCGTCAGAAAAAGTGGTGTTCGTGACCGCTCCACAATCAGCCGCCCGCTTCGATTGGAATCAGATCAGGACCACAGGTTGAAGAATACGTAAAATCTCGGTGATGTAACAGGTTGCACTGCCAATACCCATGATAGAAGGTCCGAGTGTTGCAGAGCATGTCTTGTCCTGCAGTGCAAGTGTCCGAGCCAGGTGCCCAACCGCACTCGTAATGGGGGTTCCAAGTCTGATCCATGTCGGCAGACTGATTCGGGCCAGCTGGTGAAACTGTCGTGCATGTAATGTTTGGTTCGTTGCATCCCAAGCGGCAGGTCGAACCGGCTCCTACTGTTGCCTTCATTTCGTCGTGGGTGAGGGAATGGGAAGCTTGGTGGGGATCCAATCGAGGTTGGGGTTGCGTCGCGAAGCCTGAGGCAACAAGCCCTGCCACGGCAAGAGCGAAAAGCGGCGGACAAGTGAATTTCATGGGTTTTCTCCTGAGATCATTGGCACGCTGACTGGCAGCGGCCGGTTTGACGAAATCGCTCTGACGCCCAGAGCGGCAATAAAACATATAGAACTTGTTAGAATGAGCGACTGATAAGGTTGAAGCTTGAAAAGCAATCCAAAGCAGTTGCACGGAGCCTGGATATCCTGATACAGGCGCCAAGTCGAGTAGCCGAAGAAAAGAGAGGCCAGAAAGCTAGGGAACGGACAAGGGAAGCTACGACAAGCAGGCATTCCAATACCAGGATCGCGACCGCAGAGGCTTCTTCCCAAGTTGGGGGAATTAAGCCTGACCGTTGCAATGTCGCCGTGAACTCCTCCATGGAGGTCGCCTTGCCGATCAGCGCTAATGCGAAAATCAAGGCCAGGAAAGCTCGAATTGGCAATGCAGATCTAACCGCAAGAAGCCCGAGTCGATCAATTCTCACGCCAACCGTTCTCCTTTGCTCGGTAGCTTACGTTCCTTGTGTGCCCATCCACATAGATCACATTGTAACGATAGTTAACGCGCCGATTGTAAAAAGTGTCGGGGGTGTCGTTTGGTCGCGTGATCGAGCCTAAACCGTGCCAATGGCCAGCGAGGTCCTCCAGCACGTTGACCTTGGAGACGTTCCGCAACGAGGTACCAGAAACAGCCCCAAGACCAAGGGAGGTGTGATACTCGTAACTCATTCCGCAAGCGTCAAATGCGATTGGCAGGAGCGGTATCGCAGTAGGAAAAGCGCTCTCAGAGACGGCCGCGCCCGAATCGGATGGGCAACGGAAAGGCAGAAAGGACCTTAGATAGGGATGCAACAGATCCTTCAAAAGCGGAGTCTGCTTCAATCTTTCTAGTCCACTCGGTGAGTAGCCAACGGGCGCAAACACATCCAGACAATCCTTTCCGGCTGGGAACGTGTCGTTCCAGTCGGCCATGTAAAGCAGACTGGCTCGGTATATCTGCGAGAGATTGGATGTGCAGGCTGTCGATTTGGCTCTAGCCTTAGCTCCCACAACGACTGGGAACAAAAGCGAGGCCAAAACGGCGATGATAGAGATCACGACCATCAACTCGGGCAAAGTGAACGCGCCCCGCTTACCATTTGGCTGTTTCCTGACTCCACGCTTCATGATTCAACCTAGAAACCTGTACTTATGGCCCCAATTCTACGATCAAAAAAAAAAAATTGCAATAGTTTTGGAAATTTCCATCCGTACCTGCCTTCAAAGGGGATCCGATGACGATCGTCAACACCCGTTCCCATTCCACAGCTTTGAACACATGGCGAGCAGTTAAGCTTCTCAGCGGCGGAAGTACTTGGCGGGCAGCCTCCCGGAAGATAAGCGCGCTGCCCGGATATATTTCAGAAAGCCTCGGCGAAAGCCGGGGCTTTTCTGTTTTACAATTCCTTTCACGACCGGGCCGGTCATGTCACCATTGGCGAGCCGCCAATGCCACGATCAGCGCGCTGCCCGGATATATTTCAGAAGGCCTCGGCGAAAGCCGGGGCTTTTCTGCCTTGGCGTTCCCTTGCCTGGGCGATCAGGGCATCGGACGAACTATGATCTGCGTCGTCCCCAGATTCGCCTTGATGTATGCCAAACGCTTACCGTCTCTACTGGCGGCGGCATATCCGAAGATAGGTTGGTCTGACCTCCGGGGAGTTTCATGCTCCTCGGTGTTATGCTTCCACTTCCAATGGTTATCGATTGAGTCGATAAGCTTCGTAGAACCAGTAACAGGGTTGAAAAGCTCGATTCGGTAAATGTCTGCTCCGTGGATGATGGTGTCCCCGGATTGTTCGCGAAACTCCCGAGTCGAAAGGAGCACACGCGCCCCGACCCACATGGGTGGGCACTCTAGGGTAAGCATCTTTGCGAGACGCCGGACGCGAGTCGGATTACTAACGATTGGCGAAGCGAATGTTGCGCCGGTATCGGAAGTCAATCCGATTGCCGCGGTCTGCAACTCTTGGTTCCAGGCTATCGAGTCTTGCTCGATGTACTCCGCGTAGGAGTTCATCGGGAGGACCCTAAACCGTGAAACACGCAGAGTCTTTGGATCTATGCGAAAGAGCGCGACCGGCGACAGGTGGCCCTTCTTGGCAAGCAGCACTTGCTCGTCGGCGGCCCCAAACTGCCAATCGCGAGGTAAAGGTCTGCTCTTACCGTCGTAAACCAGCCTCGAAGCCTCCGTCCATCCATCTTGCTCCCGGACGGGCTCGATTCTCGCGATCTTGTCTCCAATCCACCAGACGTTGCGATAGTCGGAGCGGTGGCTGGTGAACCTGCCCGTTTTGGGGTCGAACAGTAAGTAACCATCCAAATAGCGAGCCGAGATTAATATCCTCGAGCCGCTGCTATTCGTCTCGACCTGCGTATAGCCTAGCGACTCCAATTTAAAGCCCTTCGGGATTGCGTAGCGTTTGCCAGCCGGCCACTCGTTCAGTGAATCCTTTGTCAGCCAGAAGAGGCGCTTGGAGTCGGCGCTCCAGTGAAGTGCCAACACATGATCGTCGGTGAAGACGGCGGTTGGAGCCGACTGGGAAAGCGCCAGGACGATAGCAAGGGTCACTCTACTATTCTAAACACTAATCCCGCGGCACGGTCTTTCCGGAGTGCCTGATGGACCGATAAAGAATTCCGGCCATGATGATCGACACGGTAAACCCGACGAACCCAAAAATTGAGATATCGGCGATCAGTGGCGGCGCCTTCATGCTCCAGAGAAGGGAAGAACCCAGGATCAGAGAGCCGGTGAGGATGCCCAGCACAAGTCTGTTCACCACAGAGTCCAAATGGCGATGCTCCAAGCCGACCCGAAACTCGCCAGTCTTCACGCGTTGCAAGGTGCTCATCAACTCTGATGGAAGCACCTGAATGAACTTGTCCCACTCGACAAAGCTGTGTTGGACTCTTTTCATGACGCGGTTTGGATCGAGTCGGCGGCGGATCGAATCCGCTTCGTAAGGCTCCAAGACCGACTCCAGGCTGAACTCTGGATTCAGCCGCCGAGCTGTCCCGTCCAGGATCACCAACATGCGCATCAACTGGGTCAGACCCGGACGGGGGGATACGCGGTACTTGCGAAAGATGGCCAGCACGCCATGCAGAATGCCGCCAACGTCCAAACTGCCGATCGGGCGTTTCGATTCTGCGAGAAGATCAGCGATGTCATTACGCAGTTCTTCTTTCGCCTGCTCTGGCTGACCCTTGGTCTGAGTCCAAATATTGGAAGTCAGAGTATCCACGTCACCGTCGGCAATGCCCGCAACGAGGCCCTCGATGTCGTCCCGCAGCCCTTCATCCACTCGGCCAACCATTCCGCAATCCAAGATGCCGACTACGTTTCCAGGCAGCAGCATCAAGTTGCCGGGATGCGGGTCGGCGTGGTAAAAGGCGTCGCGAAACACCATGTCCATGTAGATCCGCGCACCTGTTTTAGCGAATTCGTTCAAGTCCGCGCCTGAAGATTGCAGGGCCTCGGTGTCTGTACCCAATGGGCCTTCCAAAAACTCCATTGTTAGAACGCGGCGTGAGGAATACTCGGGCCAGGTGCGTGCAAAATGAACGGATTCATCGCCGTCGAAGTTCCGCTGGAAAGTCTCGACGTTTGTCAATTCGCGGTGGAAGTCCAACTCGTTTAAGATGGATCTTCGGAACTCTCTCACTAGCCGGATGAGGTGCCAATCCTGATAAGCTTCCGAGTGTTCCTCTGCTAATTCGGCCAGCGATTCCAAAACCGCCAAATCGGCCTCGATCTTCGGCTGAATTCCCGCTTTTTGCACTTTGACCGCTACCAACTCGCCCGACCAAAGCGTTGCCAGGTGAACTTGCGCGATCGAAGCTGAAGCGAAGGCAACCGGGTCAAACGTAGAGAACACGGATTTCATCGGACGGCCCAACTCGCGCTCGATCGTCTCGATGATGACTTCGGGATCATCTGTAGGTGTGTCTGCGTGCAAGCTGGAAAGCTCGGAAGCTAACTCTGGCCCGATCAGATCGACTCGGGTTGCCAAGAGCTGTCCGACTTTAATGAACGTCGGACCGAGTTCGGTAAGGGCCATTCGCACTCGAACTTCCTTTGGCAGTTGCCCAAGTTCCGAGTCTGCGACTGCCTCAAGCAGCGCACGACCACCTGGAATCGGGATTGATTCAACATAATCGGACATACCGTACCGAACCGCCACTCCAAGGATGTCTTTTACGCGTGACGAGTTCTTCTCCAGTTTCTGGATTGGGGTCAGTGCATCAGTCTTGGGCATCAAGTACTTTTGACGCTGGATCGCTGATCTACGGATGGAATCCGGCCATCGCCTGGCTGGAGTTTGTTAATCGCATGTGCGGGCCAACGAGGTTCCGTAATAAAAGCTGTTCTCAGATACCAATGCCTGAGCCTCGGCGATTCGCTTCAATTCTCGGTTTTTCTTCTTCAAGAACCTTCCCAAATAGGCTTTCAGCAATGATCGCTCGATCAGCCACCCAAGCGGGCCGAACGGTGCAACGATGGTCATTTGCTCGGTGATCCGGGTGACCCCATTGTCAGATTCAAAGCGTCGGGCGTGACGAAGCAGTTTGAAAGGGCCCTGCACTTGCTCGTCGGTCAAAATCGTGGGCCGATCAAACTCTGTAATCCGTGCCGTCAATCGTCGACGCTTTCCAAAATGTCGCGCTTCGAAGGTTACGACATCGCCCAAACCCAGGGAAGCTGCCGTCGACTCGACCACCCGTTCCCGCGTCCAAGCGGTCGTGCGCGTGTGGATGAACACGCTCCGCGCAAGATCGAAAACCAAATCAATCGGGGCCGAAATTTCGGTCCCCGTTTCCACCACTACCACTTTTATTACAATACCGCGACATTCGCCCAAATCCAAATTCCAGCGTCTAGAACGATAATTTTTGACAGGCTGCGTGATTATGCGTATTGACGGGAGCGCGCGATAACTGCTTGGACCGTGAATTCTTTGACGCGTGCTGGCTAAACTCTGCCCTATGAAGATCGGCATTTTTACGGCACTGTTCGGCGATAAGACTCGGCAGGAGACGCTCGACATCGTAAAGGCAGAGGGAATCCAGGCGGTGGAGTTTGGCGGCGGCGCATATCCGGGAGCCGCGCACCTGGAGATGGAGAAGCTGCTTGAATCCAAGGAAGCCCGTGACGCCCTTTTGAAGGAGGTTGCGGATCGAGGGCTGATCATCTCCGCGATATCGTGCCACGGCAACCCATTGCATCCCGATAAACAGATTGCCGATGAGCATCACCAAGCCTTTGTGAACTCCGTAAAACTGGCGAGCGCGCTTGGCGTTGGGGTGGTGAACGGCTTCAGCGGTTGCCCGGGCGACGGTCCAAATGCGGTCAATCCAAACTGGGTGACCTGCGCTTGGCCAGACGAGTTCCGGGACGTACTGGATTGGCAGTGGAAGGAGCGCGTGATCCCTTACTGGAAGGAGCAGAACGCGTTCCTCAAGCAGCACAACGTGAAGTTTGCGATCGAAATGCATCCAGGGTTTGTGTGCTATTCCAATGACACGCTGCTGAAACTTCGAAGCGCGGCTGGCGAGCAGATTGGCGCCAACTTCGACCCCTCGCACCTTTGGTGGCAGGGGATTGACCCAATTGCTGCAGTCCGGGAGCTGGGGCGAGAGGGCGCACTGTTCCATGTCCACGCAAAAGACGTCCGGATCGATCCGTACAATTCCGCACTGAATGGCAATCTGGATGCCAAGAGCTATGGCGATATCAACGCTCGTTCCTGGGTGTTCCGGTCTGTTGGCTACGGCCATACCCTTGGATGGTGGAAGGACTTCTGCAGCAATCTGCGAATGGCTGGCTACGACTTCGTGCTGAGCATCGAGCATGAAGACGGCCTCATGTCTCCGATGGAGGGGCTGAGGAAGGCCATGAGCGTTCTCAAGGAAGCGGTGATCTTTGAAGACGCCGGCGAGATGTTCTGGGCTAAGGAGTAGGCACAAATGATCAGGAATATTGGAAATGGGGCTTGACAAATCCTCGGGGGGGGGTATATAGATTCGAGGTGAAACAAAAATGAAACTTCGAAGAAAAGTGATTTTGAGCCTAATGCTCCTGATAAGTGGAGCGGTGATTGCGACATTGCCGAGCATTGCCAGCGAACCTGCACCTGTTGATCCGTATCCTTGCGTGGTGAACCCGTAGATGCGTGATCGAAGCAAGTTACTCATCGCATCAGTAATCACTCTGGCCGGGGTCGCATGTGCAATTGCGGGGACGGCTTGTCTCAGCCCCAAGGCCTGGAAATACGTTCCTGGCAGATGCGAATATGACTTTTCATACTATCCGTTCCCTTATATGCCCCTAAAACATACGTCGGAGGCCGGGGGTTGCATGGAGCCAAGAAACTCGTCGAAAAAGTGCGTGTGGACATCAAGCGGATGGTTCAACCCAATTGACGGAGTAGGTAAAGGCGTATCGGGGTCATGGGGTCGCTGGCAGTCCTGTGACGAAGAATTGGTTGGAGCAAAGAACATTACTGGTGGTGAACTAGGCACAAATTGCGATTACTGTACTGGCACTTGATGCAGAAGCGATATCGTTTTCTACGATTGATATGATCGAACGCGTTGTTTACGTTGGCGAACTGTCCAAGGCTCCCGAGAACGGTTCTTTTAGCTATACCAATAGCTTACTGAAGAATTTGAATCTGGCAGGTAAGCGTATTTCTGTCAAAGTTATTATCGATACGGATTTGGAGAACAAGAACCAATGTATTCAGTATGAGGTGGGAGGTGCCAAAAGATTCGAGTTCCTCAAAGAAGATACTTCCTGGTTGGCTATTGACTATCGCACTAACCTCGCTAAATTCTGGCCCGTCTCAAAAGCTTCAGGACTCCCGCTGCTAGGGTTGGTCACAAGTCAGGACAAGTCGTACATTCTGGGTACTGTCGTGAATCCTGAAAAGTTCCTTGGCGATTCCTGTCAAATCGCTCAAGACTGCACAAACGTCAGGGTTCCCTTGCACTTATCTGGTGCGGAAATGATCGGCCGCCACGATCGTCGAACTGGAACAGTGCAATCTTCGATGAATGGCAATTTACACTACGCATGGAAGATGACAGGCGACAAGGGTGGTTGGCCCGCCAAGGTTGAATATGCTGAGACTGTATACCGCGATTTGCGCGATCCTACTTCAGGATCATCTGGGGCTAATTCGATGCTTGCGCTCAAGAGTATCACTGAATTGCAAGGATCTGTTACCCGGCTGGGGGTCCTACCGAAAGGAATGGCAACAATCGTCATCAAGGACAAGGTCGGTTATGGGTACAACCCATCAAAGGACCCGGACGAGTGGGCGTATTTTAGAGAGCAGGATCAGCTTTGGAAAGTATCTGATCATCGCGCTCAGCTTCCATGGAAACCTGCGGGATTGATAGCCCTGTCGGTAATCGTTGCACTAGGATTGGCAAGGATTTGGCGATCTCGCAAAGACTAGGCTGGAAGTCTGTTTGGTTCTTAATCGCCGCGGCGATTAGTTTTATGGCAATTCCCACTTTGAGTGTTTTGGCGCGAACGAGTGTGCCTTGCTTCGAGTTAAGTGGTTGTACTTCGGCACAAGACCTGCCGCAAGCTAACTGGTTTGGCCTTCCAATAGG
>CAMLEL010000047.1 GCA_946478935.1 uncultured Armatimonadota bacterium | reverse complement strand
AAGCCGATCCACTTCAGGTCGAAAAGGGCTTGCATCATCTGGGTAAGACGGAAGATGCGGCATTCAAAGCCGATCGGCCGATTGAAAGTGAATCGGTCAGTCATGCCTTTGAAGCTGCCGCGGTAAAGGCCGGACTCGATTTCAATCCGCGAGCGAACAAACTTGAGTTTGAGGTGTTCACGACCCGAGTCGATACGATCTTCGGGATGACTTTCTGCGTCCTTTCACCCGAGCACGAGGTTGTGGAGAAAATTCGCGCCGGGGTCGAGCCGGATTTCCGCAAGGCTATCGACGCCTATCGAGAAGATGCGAAGTCCAAGACAGACACCGAGCGCACAGCCGAAGGTCGCGAGAAGACGGGTGTCTTCACCGGAGCGTATGCGATCAATCCTGCCAACGGCAAACCAGTGCCCGTGTGGATCGCCGACTACGTGCTGGCCGGATACGGCTCAGGCGCAATCATGGCGGTCCCCGGTCACGATGATCGAGACTTTGAGTTCGCGCTCAAGTTTGGATTGGACATCATTCCCGTGATCAAACCAGACGAAGCGTATCTGAAGGGCTTCCACAGGGACGGTGAGTTCCAAATGGGGCAGGCTCTGGCGGACTACCTTAAGAACGTTCGCACTTATTCGCCGCCATTCGTTTCCAAGGATACGGAAATGATCAACTCCGGTGAATACGATGGAATGTCCTACACTGAAGGCACCGCATCACTGGGTCGGTGGATGGAGGGCCTCGGCATTGGGCGTCGTAAGACGCAGTATAAGCTTCGCGACTGGCTAATTTCTCGGCAGCGATACTGGGGTTGTCCCATCCCGATCATTCATACAAAGGACGGTGAAGAGCAACTGGTGCCGATCGATGCTTTGCCGGTCGAATTGCCCGACGTCGAGAATTACGAGCCCGCCGGTGACGGCACTTCCCCGCTCGCCCACATCCCGGAATTCTTGAACACGACTGATTTGGATGGTCGTCTGGGTCGCCGTGAGACCGACACCATGGGAGGGTTTGCTTGTAGTAGCTGGTATTTCCTGCGATTCTGCGACCCTCACAATTCAGCCCAGGCTTGGGACCTTGAAAAGGCAAAGTATTGGATGCCGGTCGATTGTTATGTTGGCGGCGCCGAGCACGCTGTCATGCACCTGCTCTATGCGCGGTTTTGGACCAAGGTGCTCTACGATGAGGGACTGGTGAGCGTAAAGGAGCCATTCGCGAGACTCCAGAATCAGGGCCAGGTCCTCGGCAACACACCGTATCGCAAAGCTCGCGAGGGGGAAACTCTGGCCCTGGGTGAGGAAGGCATTCTGGTTTCCTATGCCGAAGCCAAGGAGATCCCCGAGGATCAGTTAATGTGGCGCTGGGCGCGAATGAGCAAGTCCAAGGGCAACGTCGTGACGCCCGATGACATGGTGGCGCAGTATGGTGCCGACGCTCTCCGAGTCTATCTGCTCTTTGTAGCTCCTTTCAACGCCGACGTCGAGTGGGATAGCGCCGGAGTCGGCGCGGCGGCAAAGTTCCTCTCGCGAGTGTTTAGGTTTGTATCCGAGAACAAGCCAGCCTACACCCAAGATTGGCGCGATTTGATCGAGTTCGAAGAGCATGGGGATACGGCGAAAGCCATACGTCGAGCTACCCACAAGGCAATCGGCAACGTGACCGACGACATCAACGACTTCGGGTTCAACACGTACATCTCATGGTTGATGAAGTATTTGAACTCACTGGGTGAAGCGCTCACCAGCGCGCCATCGACAGCGGATGCTTCTCGGGACGTATCGCTCGCCCTGTCCGAAGCGATCGAAACAATTATCCTCCTACTGGCTCCGGCCGCACCCCATAGCGCAGACGAGCTCTGGGAATCCATCGGCAGGGACGGATTCACCTACCAAGCTGACTGGCCACGCCACAATCCAAGCCTTGCTGAAGATGACCTCGTGACAATCGCAATCCAATTGAACGGGAAGCTGCGAGATACGCTACAGGCATCTGCCAGGGCCACCAATGAGGAGTTGGAAGCTCTTGCCAGGGCCAGCGAGAAAGTTCAGGCACATTTGGCTGGCACCACGATCCGAAAGGTCATCGTGATTCCCGGGAAACTGGTGAACATCGTTGCGAACTAGCTTGTTTCTGGCGCTTTGCTGTTTGACCGTTGCTGGTTGCAATCCGGGGGGCACGGTGGCGGAGAAACCAGTCATCGGTCATGGGGGCGAATATTCGCAAGTCCTTGCCGAGGCCGAACGCCTTAGCAAGGAGCCTTTGGAAAAGCTCACGCGTGAGGAAGACCTGAACGAATCTGACAAGGAGTCGCTCGTAAAGGCCGCCATTCAGTTCCAGGCATTGGTCGATTATGAGCCCCGCCAGTTCGCACCCTATCTTGCCCTTGGCATGATCTACCGCGGCTTGGGGAACCTGGAAAAAGCGGAACAAATGTTGAAGCAATGCCTGCTCAACATCCCGGCTACCGGCGGCGACGCCGTCAAGGAGACAAGCGCCGAGGCACACTATCAACTCTCTCGCGTGCTTTTCGATGCGGGCAAGTTCGAGGCTTCACTTGCGGAAGCAAGTACGGCGCTGGAATCCGTCAAGGCCAACCCCAACTACTATTACGGACAGGCGGCGGCACTAGCTCAATTGAATCGCGAGAAAGAAGCCATTGCCGCTCTCGATCAAGCCCTCAAGCTTGACCCCGAACATCTTCGCGCCAACGGGCTGCGAAAGCTCCTTAGCCAATAGGGGATCGTTTGATTTCGGCCCAGGTTCGCGGGTACTGATTCGGCGTTTTATCGACCTTCTGGAATTCAGGAATCAACCGGTCAATGTCCGTTCCCGGGAGCCGGCGGACGTGAACTCCAGTAAGCGACAAGCCTAGCTTGGACGCCGGAAATGCTCTCACGTCTTCAAGTTCCGTCGGAGTCCGCATAGGAAGGAGCGTCCCACCGATTCGCGCCAAAGGCGCGCTGAGCTCTAACTGTACAGAAAATGGCGCAACTGCCCGACCCGTGACCACATCGAATCGCTCGCGCACACCCCATTCCTCCGCACGAACCAACTCGATCTGCAAGTTTGGAAGAGGTTGCTGGCGCAGGAAGCCAAGCATTTTCCCGCTCGAGTCCACGGCGGTCACATTCAGATCCGGCCGGGCACAAGCTAGCGGCCAAGCCGGAAACCCTGGTCCCGTTCCCAAGTCCGCAACGTTGGCTCCGACTGGGATCAGGTCTTGGAACAATAGGCTGTCCATGAAGTGACGCAGCCAAGCTTCATCGCGAGGCACTCGAGTCAGGTTCATCACCTGATTGGCTTCGTAGAGGTTGGATTCAAATGATTCGAAGAGGTCGAGTTGGCGGACGTCCAGGTCAAGTCCAACCGCTTTGATTGCTTCCAGGAATGCATCACGATTCAAAAGTGGCTCCTGCTCATAGAGACTGAAATAGAAAGAACCGGCGAAGGGATTCGCCGGTTCCAATTTGCCGACGACTAGACGCCGTCGGCCTTATCGACCTTGATGCTGGTCGTGTACTCTTTGCCGCCGACGGTAAGCACGACACGGTAGTCGCCCGGATCGGCGACGCGCCCACGCACGCGCCCATTCCAGCGGACAGCATTCAGGCCCTCCTGTCCGGTACCCGTGAGTTCCGTGATCTGCGTACCTGCTGCATCCTGCACCGAGATTTTCACGTCACCGGTCGCCTTTGCCTTGAGCCAGTAAAAGATCGTCGTCCCCGGTTGGGTGTTGGTGGAAAGGAAGATTGCGTCCCCGTCCCACGGCGCGCCCGCCATCCGGCCCAGGTTATAGACCGGTTGTGGCTTGACCATAAACACGTCCTTGCCAATGTTTTCCGTGGTCAACTGGTCCAATGGAGCAATGTCCATGGTCCACAAGCCTCGGCCATGCGTGGCGATGACCAAATCCAGATCTCGTGGGTGAATCTGAACGTCATGCACTGAGACCGTCGGGAAGTCGTTTACGAATTTCGCCCAAGTCTTGCCGCGATCCATTGAGAATCGAAGTCCCATTTCGGAACCCAGAATCAGCAGATCGGGATTGTTCAGGCCCTCTTTGATCACATAGGTTGAATCGAACTCGGGCAAGCTGTTGTGCAGTTTGGTCCAAGTCTTACCGTAATCTTCAGTCACGTATACGTAGGGCTTGAAATCGTTGTTTCTGTGGCCGTCGAACGTGACGTAACATCGACCCTCCGCAAACTTGGAAGCCGAGACGCGACTGCACCACGTGAACTCGGGCAGGTCGGGAATGTTTTTCGTGACGTTTTCCCAGTTCACGCCGTCATCTTTGGTCACCCACACCAATCCGTCGTCGGTACCGACCCAGATGAGGCCAGGCTTAGTTGGCGACTCGGTGATCGTGATGATCGTGCAATGCCGCTCGGCTCCAGTGTCCTCAGGCGTGACAGAATTGCGACCCGGTCGCAATTTCTCCGGATTGTTGGTTGTCAGGTCTGGGCTGATCGCCTTCCATGAGTCTCCTCGATTCACGCTCTTGAACAACCGATTCGCACCTACAAAGACGGTGGTCGAGTTATGAGGTGAAAGGAGGATCGGTGTCGACCAGTTGAATCGCAGGGGTGGCTCGCCCTGGGCTGGGCGAGGCCGAATCGATCGGCCGCCGCCGAACTTCTGATCTTGCCGCGAGACCGCTCCTCCCTGAGATTCGGAATAGAGGGTCGTCCAATCGTTGGGGTCGACTTGGACATGGAAGCCGTCACCGCCACCCACGTTGTAGGCATCGAACCACGGATCGTTTGAGTCGGATAGCCCCATGAACCGTTGTCTTGGAGGCCACCATACACCCAATAGGGTTTCCGCATATCGAACGCCACGGCGTAGAACTGCGATGCAACGATATTGTTGATGTGAGTCCACTTGACTCCGCGGTCTCGCGATACGTATACGCCTCCATCGTTCCCAACGTAGACGGTGTGGTTATCTTTGGGATCGATCCAAAAGGCATGGTTGTCTGCATGGACATTGGCGTTCATCGTGCGGAACGTCTTGCCCATGTCATCGCTCACGTGCAGGCTGACACCCAACACGTAGATTCGATTCTTGTCGACGGGATCCCAGTGCGGCTGGCTAAAGTAGAACGGCCTTGGATTCAATCCGGTTTGGCGCGTCCATGACTCTCCGCCATCCCTGCTGATGTAGATCCCGCCACCATTCATCTGCGTGGCGCCTTGGCGCTCACTTGCGTCCTTCGGGCGGTACTCGACCGTGGCCACAACGTGGCTTGGATCGGCTTCGTGATAGGACAGTCCGAGTCGGCCCAACGGGCCCTCTGGCAGACCTTTGGTGATCTTTTTCCAAGTCTTGCCGGCATCGGTCGATTTGTAGATGGCGGAAGTTGCCCCGCCACTGGTGAAATCGTAAGCCTGTCGAACTCGCGACCACATCGAACAAATGAGCTCATTGGGTTTCTTGGGGTTCTGAATCAACTCCGCCACGCCAGTGGTGTCGTCGACTTTCAGGACATGGCTCCAAGTTTTGCCACCATCAGTGGTCTTGAAGACGCCTCGCTCTGGGTTGGGCCCCCAGAGGCGACCAAGCGCTCCAACATACACCGTGTCGTTGTTGCGCGGATCGATCACCACTCGTGTGATGTGCATTGTTTCGCGCAGACCCATGTTGGTCCAGGTTTTGCCGCCATCCGTCGATCGGTAGACGCCATCCCCCCAGGCCGTCGAGTTTCGACTGCTTCCCTCACCAGTGCCCACCCAGACGAGGTTGGGATCTTTCTGGCTGACAGCAACGGCTCCAAGCGAGACAGTCGTCTCATTTTGGAAGACAGGTTGTACAGTGGTGCCGGCGTTCTCTGTTTTCCAGAGTCCGCCTGATGCGGTTGCCACGTAGAAGATCTGAGGTCGCGCTCCATAGACCGCGATATCCATGATGCGTCCGCCCATGTTTGTGGGCCCCAGCGACCGTGGTCGAAGGACGCTCAGAATGTTGGCCCATGGGCCGGTCTGACGACTTTGTCCTTCGAATTGAGCTGGGGAACAAACGACGAGCGACGCAAGAAATGCGAAAGAGATAAGGGCTCGTTTCATTCTCGAAATATTCCTTCGACGCAGGTTAGCAGATTTCCCTCCTGCGCGGTAACGACTAACGAAAGATAGTCCGATTACACATCCTTGGACAGCGTTGCCTGAACCTGCCCCGGGTGTTTAATGATCTTGTTTGCGATGAAGGCGATTCAAACCCTGTGGAAGAAAGGTCTCTTAACCGCTCGCTCGATGCCCGCGGTCGGCGCGATCCCCCCGCGACCGGCCCGGGCGGAAAAGTATGGCGAACCTGTATTGATTCTTTGGTATCTCTTGTTTGCGGCGAGTTTATCGCTGTTTGCTCCTGCAGGAATGATCAGGATGGACACTCTGGCTTGCAATTCGTCAAGCCGTGCCATGGAAATGTTTGACGTCCGCTTCGCGATCAGCCACGACGCCTTTTAAGGCGCGGTGAACTCGTACCCGGGAAGGAGAGGCCCGGAACGAGAATAACCTCCTAATATCGGGCCGCTTCCCCCAGCGGCCCACTTTTTTTGGATTTGGTGGCAAACATTGCCTCGCGCAATTGCCAAATTGCGAAAACCTTTCTACCATTAGCTTGCATTGAGCAAGCTGTTGCCAACTGGTTCAGTTACGTTTCTCTTCACCGATGTGGAGGGGAGCACGGCCATGCATGAAGCGGACGAACTCAAAGCTCGGGAAGCGATTGAGCGTTTGGATCGAATCGTCTCGGACGAAACAAGGAAGCACTCTGGATTCGTGATCCTCGAAAAGGGTGAAGGGGATTCACACTTTTGTGTCTTCGAAAAGCCATCAGACGCAGTCGTTGCTGCGATTGCCATCCAGCAGGCGGTCTCCAATTTCAAATGGAATCCTGGAGTCGAAGTGAAAGTTCGTGCCGCTGTGCACTGCGGCGAAGCGGACCTTAGAGGCAGAACATACTATGGCTTGCCGGTTATCCGATGCGCGAGGCTCCGCGGTGCAGCGCACGGGGGGCAAACGATCGTCAGCCAATCTGTTCGTTCGCAGGTGACGGAGTCGGTGATACCGGGAATTGAGTTTGCCGACCTCGGAAATCATCGACTCCGGGATCTGCTCCACCCCGAGCGAATCTTTCAGGTGAACGCTCCCGGCCTGCCAAAAGCATTTCCGCATCTGAAATCGGCTGACTATCACCCGAATAACCTACCGATCCAGATTTCTTCTTTCATCGGACGCAAAAGCGAGATCGAACGCACCTATCAAGTTGTGGCGAGAAATCGCCTTACAACGATCATAGGCGCTGGTGGTTCAGGCAAGACCCGGCTCGCCATCCAAGTTGGGGCTGAGCACCTTGAGCATTTCGATGGCGGCACGTTTTTCGTAGACCTCGTTCCGTTGACTACGCAAGAAGAGATCGAAGAAGCAATCTGCTTCGCGATTACGGGTTCGGCCGGGTTGCCGAATACAATCCCAATCGAACCCGACAAGCCATACCTTCTGATTCTGGACAACTGCGAGCATCTGATCGATAACGCAGCAAGCGTCGCGGGCAAATGGCTGCGCAAGTTTCCAAACATCAAGATTCTCGCGACTTCTCGAGAAGGCCTGCGACTGAGCGGCGAGGCACAAATGCCGCTCGAGCCTCTGCCGGTTCCGGCCGAAAACTCCACATTTGACGAGGGACGGAACTTTGACTCCGTTCGACTCTTCGAGGAGCGCGCTACGCTCCGTGACGAACGATTCCGGCTGACACAGATCAATTACGAGGTGGTGGCAAAGGTATGTCGTTCAGTTGACGGCCTTCCGCTTGCGATCGAGATCGCAGCATCCAATTTGGACTGGGCGCCAATCGCCGACCTGCCTGGCATGTTCACCCGCGATCCCGCAGGTCTGGAATCCAGCGAGCGCGATGTTGACCGTCGGCACCGTACGTTGGCCGATGTTTACGAATGGAGCTTCGAACTCCTCTCGGAGCCCGAGCGACGACTCCTTGAAAATGCTTCCTTATTCGCCACCGCTTGGACAATTGATGCTGCGTCGGGCACGGAGTCGCTCGAAATCACCCAGATTCAAAAACTCGTGGCATCGCTCGTTCGAAAGTCTATGGTGATTCCAGTTGAGGCACCCGGACCGAAACGATTTCGTATGCTCGAAACGGTCCGCGAGTTTGCCCAGCGCAAGTTGGGAGATCGGGCGCATCAAGTCCGGATGAGCATCGCGAGCCACTTCGCAAAGTTGGCAGAGCGAACCGAGCCGAAATTTCGGGGACCAGAGCAGTCGAATTGGCTCCAGCAGTTCGAATTGGACCTTCCCAATTTCCAGTTGGCCTACGAATCGCTCATCGAATCCGACCCTGAAGGCGCGCTCGCGATGGCGCTAAGTTTGCGGCATTTCTTTCTGCGGCTGGGCCTGTTTCGGCACGGAGTAGATTGGCTCGAACGAGCCATCGCCAAGGTCGGAGCCGGTGATGTATATAACCTGGCCGTCGCTCGGCGAACGCTCGCTACCTTCCATTGGCGGCTAGGCGATTATGGGCAAGCGGCAACCGAATTCGAGGGATCGGCATCCCAGTTTAAGAATCTCGGGCGCGAGCGAGATCTTGCGGCCACGGTCCACAACCTTGGACTGCTATATCTGGTCCAGGCAAAGTACGCTGAGGCTCAAAAGTGGCTCAGCGAAGCGAATCACCTCTACGACTCGGTCGGCGAACCGTTCGAAAGGAGTCGGGGAATGATGAGTATGTCGAGACTCCATCTCGATCAGCATCAGCCCGTGCCGGCGCTGGAGTGGATCGAACGGGCCCGGGTGATCCTTGTAGACATCGACGATGCTGGCGGTTTGTCGATTGCAGATGGCAATACCGCCGAGGCCATGTTACAGTTGGGTGAACTCGATCAGGCGATGCAAGCATTGGCGTCAGCATTTCCGCGTTGGCGGTCGGTTCACGATGAGATGGCGTTTGCCAGTGCAGCGATTTTGCTCGGTGTGGTTTTGAGTCGGCAGGGTCAATTCGAGCAGGCTGCCGAGTGTGTGGGCTTTGCCTTGGCGTGTCAGAAACGAACGGGTTCTCCGTTCAGCGACCATCAGCAACGGCTCATCGGCGAAGCGGTCGGACCGAATCTGCCCAAGGTCAAGTCGGGCCGCCAGGCTGACTTTGACCGGGCGCTGGAGTCATGTGTAACCATCGCAAGTCAAGTCAATATTCGATGATGCAAACTCAATTGGCACAAATTTAGATAAAAAACTAACGATGCAATCAAAATACTTATATGATATAAATACTCCAGTCAGTTTCTGACCGCAGAGGTTCACATGATTAAGTTGAAATTTCGAATTCTCGTAGCATGCCTCGCATGCTGTTGCATTGCCCTCGTCTTTGCTTCGATGCAAGAAAAGAAGAGGCCCAAATTCTATACAACGAAGGACAAAGCCGCTGCCGCGACGTTCGATGTGGGTTTGATGACTTTTAACGGCTATGAGCCCGTTACCGTATTACCTCCGCCAGGACCCGATCCTCTAGATCCCACAATTTTGGGTCCAGAGGAAACCCGAGTCTTTCCGCCAAAAGAAGTGGAAGTGATGTTGGAGTCAAACGTTGAGCGTGAGGCTTCGATCAAGCTTCGAATGGACATTTTCATTTTGGCAATAGATCCTGTGACTCAAAAGCCGTACTTGACCAAGAAAGATGTAACGGATTACGCTTACTTTGGGCCGGGAGACGACTTGTTCGAGTTTAAGATTTTCAAGAAGGCAAAAAAACCTCGGGGACAACACATACCAGAGGTAACTTACACGGGAAAAACAGGAGTCATTCTCCGATTCGTTGTGACGGCAATCGAGTCTTCTGGTACACAAAGGCCCGACAGCGGCGTTTTCTGGGGAGATGAAGAGCTCTAAAGCCTTGCGCTCAAGCGCAGAACCCTGTTCCTTTCGGAGTTCAGGTCATGGTTCTTGAACCTATGGAAGCTCAGACGTTGTAGCTGGGCGTC
>CAMLEL010000046.1 GCA_946478935.1 uncultured Armatimonadota bacterium | reverse complement strand
CTATATCCGCATGGGGCAACCCGCCACGACCCTCTCGGGTGGCGAAGCCCAACGGATCAAACTGGCCGCGGAACTGAGCAAGCGCTCCACGGGGCGAACAATCTACATCCTCGACGAGCCGACCACGGGATTGCACTTTGAAGATGTGAAGCGGCTATTAGCGGTTTTGCACAAGTTGGTCGATCAAGGCAATACGGTCCTCGTCATTGAACACAACCTGGACGTGATCAAGACCGCGGATTGGCTGATCGACATGGGACCGGAAGGCGGAACTGGCGGCGGCGAAGTTGTAGGATGCGGAACACCTGAGCAGCTTGCAGCGAATTCACGCAGCCACACAGGCAAGTATCTGCGCGAGATCTTCGACCGAGTGGGTCATCCATACAAGCCGGAAAAACCTGTCCTGAAAGCCGCGGAAAAGAAGAATTCATATGACCGTCCCAAGAAATCTGCGAAGAAATCAGGGCGGAAAACAGTGAGCGTTTCCTAGCCCTGAGAGTTCCAATGAGAGGACTCGTCTTTGTTGTTGGAGATTGTTTCGGCCGCTGACCCTTAAGTTGACTTCTTCAGACTAGCTTCATCAGGAGCCCTATCGAAACCACGTTGCTGGTGTTATGATGACGGCATGTTCGCCGCCATCATTGCATTCGTAACCATCTTGCCAACGGCCCAAGAACCGGGTGGGCCCTCAGCAGCTGAACTCACCGCCATCAAGAAGCTGAGTTTCTTGACGGGTAAGTGGGAGGGCACGGGCTGGATTCAACAGGGCCCGCAGCGACAGGAGTTCACGGGCAGTGAACACGTGCAGATGAAGCTCCAAGGCAAGGCGTTGTTGGTCGAGGGCAGATTCACAGAGAACAAGACCAAGAAGGTTTTCCATGAAACCTTGGCGGTTATCACTTTCGATGAAAAGTCCGGGAAGTACACGTTCAATACCTACCTCTTTAACCGGCCGAACGGAGCCTTTGAATTGACGGTTCTTGACAACGGCTTTTCATGGCAGATGAAGCCTACTGCGGATGTTTCCGTTGACTACTCCATGAAGCTCGAAAAGGGCGAGTGGGTCGAAGTCGGAGAGTTCAGCGCGCTGGGTCGACCCAAAACGAAGTTCATGGAGATGCGGCTCAAGAAAACAGGCTAAGGCGCCTTGAGCGCTTCTTCTGCCGCTCTTCGAATTCGAGACCTTCGATCTTTGATATCCAAGGCTTTACGGAAGACGTCCGCATTTCCGATCCGATCCCACGATGCAAGCGCATTGATCGCCGTTACCACGACTTGAATGGCAGTCTTGTCATTGATGAGAGAACGGAACTTGGCGACCGTCGAAGCATCTTGGGGCAGTTTTGCCAGAGCTGATGCCGCTTGAGCCTGCCGATCCAGATTGGCATGGTCGAGTTGCGACATCCAAAACGCTCGCAATTCCGGTCTCGCAAGATTCGCGAGGGCGTTGGTCTGGCGGAAGACCGGTTGCTCCAAATCAGTATCTGCCCGAAGCTGCTGAACCACCAGATCGATCGTTGCCGATGATGGCGTACCAGCGAGAATCCGGTTCATCGCCTCTTGGCGATCCGCAGCGTTGGGAGCCAGGCGCAGAATGACTGGGAGCTCCTCGGCCGACCAATTTAACGTCGGAATCTCGCGCAAGAAGTCGTGGTCTGGATCGAGGAGGACCGCTACCGGCTTATCCATGGCGATGGAGAGTGTCTCGCTTGCCCCCGATATCCGAACTGGATAGGTACGGGCAGTATTTCCGTCAGAAACCCAAACTTTGGTCGGAATCTTGTACATGGGCGTTCCATCCTTCGTGTCCTGAAGTTGGCTGACAGTCAATTCCAAGCTGCCATTAGAAAAGGTCCACTTGTAGTCGATCACCGGATGCCCGGGAGCCTCAATCCACTGAGCCCAGAACGGTTCGGCGTTGATTCCCGTACTCTCCGCGAATGCCCTTCGAAGTTGGGCGCTCTCGACCGGGGTATGCCGCCACTTCGTCAAGTAGTAGTTCAGGCCCGCATAGAACGCATCTTCTCCGATTTGTCGCTTGAGGGTGTGGAGGATGACCGCGCCCTTCGGATAGCTATGCGAATCGAACATTGCGTCGCCGTTTGCATAGAGTTTCGTACTTAGGGGGCGCTTGTATCGACGGGCTTCGCTGAAGTAAGACCGCATGTTATCTTCTACCGCCCAGTCATATGCCGCCTTGCCCCGGCTGTGCTCCATGTAGATGGAATCCAGATAGGTTGCAAAGCTTTCGTTCAGCCAGGTGTCTCCCCAGTGCATACAGGTGACCAAATCGCCAAACCACTGGTGCGCGAGTTCATGCGCATTCAGGCTTGCCATTCTGCGGTAGCCATCTCGCGCCTCTGATAGGCTGCCTTCCCCGAGAATCGTGGCGGAGACATTTTCCATGCCGCCACCAAAGTCGTACATGGCGCACTGCGCATACTTCGGCCAGGCGTACTTGACGCCCAGGCGCTTGCTGAAGAAGCTGAGCATGTCTTTGGTATCGCTGAATGAGTTATCGATGAGGTAACCCGATCCCTTGGGAACCACGTACCAAAGGTCGACTCCTTCCCACTTGTCCTTTTTAATGTCGAAGGGGCCGCCGTAGACCGCCAACAGGTATGTCGCGTGGGGTTGCGACATCTTCCAGTGAAATGTCTTCTTCGGGCCGTTGGCCCGTTCGG
This sequence comes from uncultured Armatimonadota bacterium, assembly GCA_946478935.1. The sequence goes on along the minus strand of CAMLEL010000046.1, from coordinate 7,323 downwards.
AAACCAAGACCCCGTTTCCGATGACTGACCAGTCTGACTGCACGGTGATCTTTGTTTCGCTGGTTGCAAGATCGTTCGGATAATCCCAAGTTGGGGCCCACTCCGAGTTGTATTCCGTTTCACCTTGAGTCCAGAATCCGACCCGGTCTTCAACGCCTTGTCGGGGGTTGATCCAATGCCAGCCGCCACCGCCTGACCCGAATCCTGTTCCCCGGCTGTCTTTGGCGGAGTATGCGATTTCCACTTTGAACTCTTTGCCTTTGGTCAGAGAACCCGTGCTGATGAGCAACTTTTTGCCATCGCGGCGATGCCTGACTTCCCTGCCGTCTACCTTGACGGAACTGATCATGAGTCCTGTACCGGCATGCAGGATGATCTCTTGAATGCCGGGGCGAAGCGGAGCGAGAGTATTGATCGATTTTCCGGTAATCGTTTTGGTCGGATAGTCGACATCCAGTTCCACGGCCAGGTGGATCAAATCGCAGGTTCGATCGGGTGCAAAATGCGGCGTTGCCTGGGGTGGTGCAAACGGATTTCGTTGACCGAAGGAAAGGGCGGCGATTCCGATCACGACGGCAGTCGCGGCGTTGCGAAGTCTCATATCCTGCAACCCTACCCGATGAACATTTCTAGTGCGAGACGGCAACTTGAAATGAGCCGCTCATCAGACATTCGCTGCCGCTCAGCCAATTGGACCGCTGCCTCGAAAGTGACTGGTTCCAGCGTTGTCTCCTCGCCAATCGTCAAATGCGCCACCAATCCCTGATCCGCTTGCACAACGAAGCCGATGACTGGATAGCCTCCGATCGTTGGACCATCCGGCCCGATAACGATGAGTTGGCCGCTCGGCGTGGCTTGAATAGCTCCTGTGCAGCACGGCTCGCTGACGCGTTCGCTGAGATTCAGACTTGGCCAGCCATCCAGGCGAAAACCTGCCCTGTTTGAGGCATGGTTAAGCCGGACTTTATTGGCAAGCGGTAGTTCGAGCTGCAGCGCAGGAATAAATCGGATACGGTTACTGTTCAGCGGTTGCAAGTCCAATCGACGATCTGGCAGTACGAGCCCTGACCTGCCGATGTATGCCAGGGAGGCTGAGATTTCGGCTCTCTCGCCAGATGCCAAGTTGAAAGTCCTGCTGCCTGACGAATCCCTAGCTTCGTTTGGGAGTCTGACCTGGCAACCTATACCGGCCATTAAAAAGGTCGAATCCTGATCGGCTTCTAACTGGACGCGTCCGGAGATGACCTCCAAGATGCTGTCGGGACTTAGGGCCAATTCGGATACAAGTTGAAAAAGCCTGGGATCGCAGGGACCTCGTTCCGGAACTCCAAATCTCCTCAAGGACCTCCGATCGCAAATGATCTCAGTCACCAAACCGGACTGAGCATGGTACGTCAAATGCCAACCTCGTACCCAGCATCGATCAGAGTTCGTTTGATCATTTCGGCGAAGACCAGGCAATCCGGCGTATCTCCATGCACGCAAATGGAGTCAACGGCCGTTGCCAATCGAAGCACTTGAGCTTTGATCTGCTCTTGGTCCGCCAAGATCGCACCAGGCTTTCCGCGTTGAACGAGAGTTCCATCGGGTTCATAACCCCGGTCTGCAAATCCTTCTCGAATCACTCGGCCCCCACCGCCCTTGATGGCCAATTCGGCAAGAGACTGGCTCAAGATCATGATCGGCAGGTCGTACTCGCGGCCCATCTGCTGAACCATCCTCATGCAGTTCGCGACAGAGTCGAAATCGATGTCTAGGCTTGCGTCTGGGCACGTAAGCGCCTGGTACCACGCACCATGTGGTTTGACATAGTCGGCCTCGGTGGCAGCGACAAACTTCTGACATTGATCTTTCAGGCTTTCGAACCAGGTGGCCGGAATGGTGGTTGGCGCCACGCGACCCATGGTCGCCCGGTCTGGAAACCCAGGATGAATGCCGACGCGAACCTGCCGGCGACGACATAAGTCGATCGTTGCAAGAGTCAATTCCCAGCTTCCAGCGTGCTCTCCGCAGCAAATATTGGCTGAAGTCGCAAACTCGAGGAGCGCCTCGTCATTGGGGAATCCTTCACCAATGTCGACATTGAGGTCGATTCGTCTCAAAGTCGTTCCCCATTTAATCGCGCAAATTCGGAATGATCGATTCGCCGGAACGAGACGCGGTCTCCAGCTTCGATTGGGAAATACCCTTCAGTTTCATCGACCAGCTTGAGTGGACATCGCCCGATCAAATTCCATCCCCCGGGGGACGTTGAGGGATAAACCGCCGTTTGGCGACCGGTAACCGCGACCGACCCTGGTTCAACGCGTGAACGGGGGGAGGATCGGCGAGGCAGTTTGCCGATTGAGTCGGGCAGGTAACCCAGGTAGGCGAAGCCGGGAACAAAGCCGACGGCAAAGCATCGGTACTCGGGCGCGAGGTGGGCGTCGATCAGCGCATCCGTCGAAATTCCGAGTTCATTCGCACAACTTTCGAGGTCTTCGCCAAGTTCGTAACAGACCGGGATTATGTGAAGCTGTGCCGACTCATAATCTGCGATCGGTAAGTCTGTTAGCCAGCGCTCGGATTCAAGCAGGTCCGGTTCGCCTTCGAAGTACAAGCCCAACGTGTCGTAACTGGCGACCGCTTCCAAGAATCCCGGCAGCGACTTACTGGCGTTGGCCGCCTTTGCCCAGCGGTAAGCCTCTGAGGGTAGTTCGCGGATCATGACCGCCCTCTCGCCGAGCCGTTCGAACTTCATGCGGAAAGAATACGCGGATTCGGCTATCATTTCGACCATCGACCATGTCGCCAACGATTCGAGTGACCTTATCTGACGGAGCAAGCCTGCCGGAATATCAGTCTGCTGACGCGGCCGGAATGGATCTCCGGACCTCCATTGCCTTCGAACTGGCTCCGATGGAACGTCGGCTGGTTCCTACTGGATTGAGAATGGCGATCCCCCGTGGATTCGAAGGACAGGTTCGCCCACGCTCCGGTCTAGCACTGAAGCATGGAATAAGCATGGTCAATGCACCAGGAACAATCGACAGCGATTATCGAGGCGAGATCGGAGTTTTATTGATCAATCTGGGTTCTGAATCGGTCTCCTTTCAAGTAGGGGATCGCATTGCACAACTTGTCATCTGTGCCGTCAACCAGGTAACGCTGGTGGCAGCCGAGGAGTTGGATGAGACAGTGAGAGGAGCGGGAGGCTTTGGCAGTACAGGGAAAGGGTGATTCGGTGGTCTGCGACCGTTGCTTCGCCATGGTGAAATCAGGATCGGAGTTCTGCTCAGAGTGCGGCGCGCCCGTCGGCTCAGCGCCGGCAGAAGGAAGCGACTCGGCGATATATCCTGAGTTGGCTCGGGCCAACCTGTTGAGAATGCGCGGCGAGTACAAATCCGCTATCGACCAATGCCGCACCATCTTGCGAAAATTTCCAAACAATGTGACCGCCAATCAACTTCTGGGTGATCTTTGTGTGGAGTCAGGAGACCTTCCACAAGCCAAGGAATGGTACGAACTCGCGTTGGATATCGCTCCCAACCACGTCCAGGTCCAAAAGAAGCTCTTGGACGTCCGCAAACAGCTCGAAAAAGATGAGACGCAGGGCCTGGTCGAACAAATCGGTTTGCCCCCAACTAAGTCTAGGAATGGACTTTGGGCAAGCCTCCTTGCTTTGCTCGTCATTGGAGTTGGCATCATTGCGTACATCTTGGGAACGCAGAAGCCAGTCGCGGAGAGAACCGGGGCTCCAAAGCAAACGAGCTTCACCGCGCCCATCGTTCGCGCCGAACCCGAACCGACCCAACCACCGGCTCCGACCTCAGCGGCTCCGGTGAATCCAGGTTCTGCGGAGGAAAACAGCCTTCTTCAACTCATCGTTCAGCGAAGCACGAATGGGGGCCGCATCATCGGGCTCACCACCGACCCGCGGACATCTGTGACGTCGATCACTTTTCGAATCGAACCCGCCGATGAGCCACGACTCATTGCCAGCGAGATTGCCGCGATCACACTTGAAAACAGCCCGCAAACGCGTCTTGTAACTCTTCGAGGCCTTGCTGGCACAACCCTGTCCTACATGGCTGACGTACGGCGCGAAACTTACGAGGAGACCAAGTTGGAAACTTGGCGGCAGGCAAACGGCTCGGATCCAGCCATCATCGCGGGTCATGTGATCAGCCAGGAGTGGCCCAGTCCAACACCGTCTGAACCGCCTGCCGAAACTGCCGGTTCGACCGCTGGACTCTGATAAATCGATCACCCATAATGAGGGCGTCATGAGACTATCGCTCCAGCTGTATACCGTGCGAGATCCACTTGCTAACGATCTGGTCGGCACCCTGACCGACATTCGAAGCATGGGCTTGGAATTCGTGGAATTGGCAGGTACTCAAGGTCTGAAAGCGAGCGAATTCCGCACCGTGCTCGATTCGGTTGGTCTCAGCGTGAGCGGGGGTCACTGGGGATTGGAAGCGTTGGAAAGCGATGTGAACCAGGTTGCAGAGGAAGCTTTGGCCCTTGGTTGCGAACACGTGGTACTGCCTTGGATTCCCAAGGAAGCCTATGAGCACGGGTGGGTCGCTTTTGGGCGTCGATTGGAACCCATCGCCCGATCCCTCAGCGAACATGAACTGACCTTCAGTTACCACAATCACGCTTTCGAACTGGATCCGAACCCTCATTCGAGTTTCCGAGACATGTGGAATCAGGCGCCTCCAATTGTAAGGGCCCAATTAGATTTGGGATGGCTTGCGGTCGCAGGCGAGGATCCGATTGAGTGGATCGACGAGTTGGGCGACCGAGCGCACCTGGTCCACTTGAAGGACTATTCCGGAAAGCGGGATAGCCATGACGCTGAAGCCGGCGCTGGTACTTTGGATTGGCCAGCAATCTTGAAGGCATGTGAACGGAATCAAGTGCAATTCGGAGCAATCGAGATGGACCGCACCCCTCGCGAGCCGCTCGTTTCGGTCCGACATTCAGTGGATTACTTCCACAGCCTGGGCGTCAACTAGGCTGCTGGACGCATGTTTGTCACAGAGCATGCTTCCAACTCGTGCAAAGCACGCTCCAATGCTTCTTCATGAAGTCCGAATCCAGTAAGCGCGTTTTGGGAGGTAAGAAGTCGGACTCGGGATAGTGCCTTTCTCAAATGGACGACGGCTTCTTCGAGCGAAGCGAGCGACTCCAGTTTCAACTTGTTTGGCTCGCTCTTAGGAAGAGTCACTTGCTCAAAGTGGCGCGCGACTTCCGAAATACGGTCGACCAAGCGTTGCCGAACGATTAGCGCGATTTGATCGGATGATTCGGATTCTTCTTCATCGGTCAGTAGCGCAACCCATCGACTTTGAATGGATTGCTGCTGACATCCGATCCAGAAAGCAAGCGGCTCCGCCAGTTCGGAAGGTTGGTGTCGAAACTCGAAAGCCAAGATCGAGACCTCGTTGATGCAGTCGACGACGACGGATTTGGCCCGCTCAATCTCATTTTCGATCCAGCAGCCGTTGGCGGAGGCCACCGAACTGACCTCTCTGAGCCAAAAATCGGGTTCTGCCGCCATGCGAACCTGTTTCGAAAGATTCTTCATTTCGATCGTCGCTTCCCCAATTCAGATCATTGGCGACCAAGGGCCCATTTCTCCCCCCATCAATGCAAACATTTTTGCGATTGTTTGCGTCAGAGTGAGAGCGGATCGGATCGAACATTATGGATAGGATGGAAAATCGGCGTGGCTGCGGATGTGGCAGGTTGGGAATTGCTGGAGTCATCGCGTTGGTCGCGATCATCAGCTATTTTTCTTCGAGCTCCCAGAATCCGGTAACGGGTGAAAAGCAGTACGTGAGCATGAGCACGGACCAAGAGGTCGCACTTGGCTTACAAGCTACACCAGAGATGAAGCAGCAGTTTGGAGGCGAAGATCCGGATCCTCGGCTGCAGGCTCTGGTCGATGAGATCGGCAATGAAGTGGTTCGCAACTCCGCCGCGAAAAACTCTCCTTACAAGTTCGAATTTCACTTGCTTGGAGATTCTGAAACGATCAACGCATTTGCGCTTCCGGGTGGTCAAATCTTCATCACTCGGGCGATGCTCGATCGCCTCAAAACCCGCGGCCAGCTTGCGGGAGTTCTGGGCCACGAAGTCGGACACGTGGTTGCAAGACATGGCGCAGAACATATGGCCAAGGCTCAGCTGACCCAAGGCTTGACAGGCGCGGCAGTGATGGCAACTTATGATCCCGAGAACCCAAGTTCGGCTCAGACCGCGGCAATCGCTCAAATGATCGGTGGCCTGATCAATCTGAAATATGGACGTGACGACGAAATCGAGTCCGATGTGCTCGGTGTGAGGTTCTTGGCTGAGTCAAACTATGATCCCAGAGCCATGATCGAAGTCATGCAAATCCTGAAAGAAGCTTCCGGTGGCGGGCGTCAGCCGGAATTCTTTAGTTCGCACCCGAATCCTGACAACCGCATCCAACGCATTCAGAACGCGATCAAGGAACAATTTCCGAACGGACTTCCCTCGGGGCTTCGACCTTGATGTCAGGAAGAGCATTCCTCCTTGACACAATTACAAGCAGCTGGAAAACTCGTGCTATCTGCGTTGCTTGTCAACTTGGGATTCCCGATGAATTGGGGGAATCTCGATGGACATCAAAAGAGCTATCTGATCGGGTGGGCATTCCCGCCGAGAGCGTCGACCGTTTGCTGAGTGGTCTGGCTTCAATCGGGTTATGCACCCAATTGGACGCGAGTCAGTGGGAACTGACTGAATACGGCAAACCATTGGCGGCAAGTCATCCAGATTCGCTCAAACAGTGGGCAATTTGGTGGGGGCATTATTGCTGGCCCATCTGGGGCGAACTGCAAAACAGCTTGCGGACCGGCCAAAGCGGGCGAGAAAAACTTTATGGCACGGCCGGATTTGATCACCTGGAAGCTGATCACGCGGCCGCCACCTGTTTTCACGGTGCCATGTCTGAGCTGACTCGACTCGCTACCGATTCAGTCATCGCCGGGTTCTCCTTCGAAAAGTACGACATTGTAGCTGACATCGGCGGCGGAAACGGCCAGCTACTCCGGTCAATTCTGTTGTCGAATCCGGGAGCCCGAGGAATCCTGTTTGATCGCCTGGAGACGGTGAGGGATTTGGAGGCGGACACCTTACCAGGAATCGATATTCATCCTGGCGATTTCTTCGAGTCGGTACCGGGTGATGCGGATCTCTACATTCTCAAAAGCGTGCTGCACGATTGGCCAGACTCGCAGGCCGAACAGATCCTTAAAAACTGCCGATCTGCAATGAAGAAATCGGCGATGCTTCTGATTATCGATC
>CAMLEL010000045.1 GCA_946478935.1 uncultured Armatimonadota bacterium | reverse complement strand
GACCGCTCGCAAAAATGTCGATGATGCCTCCGCGACGGCTGAATTGACCCGGAAGGCGGACGGGCTCCTGAGGCTCGTAACCCAACATGACGAGCTGGCGGATCAGTTTCTCCGGGTCCAGCTCTTCATTCACGCGAATATTGAAGAACGCTTCTTCCATCACCTCGCGGGGAAGCGTCCGTTCAAGGGCTGCCTGCGGAGTTGTAAGCACGATAGCCGGACCTTCGGTTACGAGCGCTTTTAGGGCGCCAAGTCGGTCGCTCAGCGCAACGTGCTCGGGTGCGGCGTCCTCGAACAAAGTCGAGATGCCACTGGGCAGTTGGAAGATTGCGTGGTGAGGTACACCGCACAACTCTAATTTGGCTTGCCAGGCGAGAGCTCGCTCGTAAGTGGGAGCGACAATCAAATACTTGGTCGGGTGTTTTTGGAAGAGCGCAGCGATTAGAAATGGCCGAGCCTCGGGCGCCACCGAACGCCACTCGGTGGGATTCTCGAGTGGTTGCAGGACCTCCGCAAGGGCTTGGATTTCGGTTACGCGGCGCGCCCAATCGGCGATGCGCATTGTGAAGAGGATACCTTCCGTCGCGGTTTGGCCCGGGTCGCGTCAAAAGAATACTTTGCGATTTCGGAACCGAGAACACGCAGGTGAAGAGCTGGCGCATTTGTTGGAAGATTTGCGCGGCAATGAGCGGGCGCTTCTGCTTGCGCTGCCACGTGGAGGTGTCCCGGTCGCCCTTGAGATTTCAAGACGATTGGGTTTGCCAATGGGCATGGCGATTGCGCGAAAGATAGGGCATCCATACTCACCAGAATATGCAGTCGGCGCTGTTTCCGAACACGGGGATCGAGTGTTAAACAGGTTTGAGTGCGAGGAGCTCGATTCAGAATGGCTTGAGTGTGCCGTGCGGCGCGAATTGGAGCGTGCCAAGCAAATGCGCCGTTCCTTTCCCGAGTTCGACGAAACGCCCGTCGAGGGAAAGATCGCCATCTTGATTGACGACGGTTTGGCCACGGGATACACCATCCGAGCAGCGGGGAAGGCGATGAGGAGGCTCGGGGCGACGCGGGTCGTGGCCGCGGTTCCAGTAGCCCCAGCGGGCGCGCTGGGGAAAATTCAACCAGAGATCGATGAATTGCTGACGGTGGTGGAAGCGAAAGACTTCGACGCCGTCGGCCGTTTCTACGAGGATTTTGAGCAGGTTACTCCGATGTTTTAGTGGCAGCCCTTCCAAAGAAGAATGCTATCTCTTCCGTCCCATCACGAACTTCGCGACCAGTGTCCCAGTTACGATCAAAACGGCCACGATCCCAAGGTTGGTCGGATCAAGGGTTCCGGGGGCCGAAGGAGCGGGAGGCTCCTCCCAACGGCCATTCTCACCGACGATGTATATCCTCCCGTTGAAGTCGACGGTGTCCCCTTTATCGATCGCCTGGAAATCACTCTCATCTGCTTCTCCTCGAATATCACTTACTTCGAATGTAGTTTGGGCTGGCGCCGACTTCAAACCTCGCCACACCGAGACTTTGACGATTCGAGTCGGAAGCCAAACGCCCGAAACATTGGTCGAAGCGCCTATGAGAATAGTCGAGTCAGCATGTATCGTTGCTTTTGTACTTTGTGCCGTTTGGATGGATATCAGCGAATTCGTTATGAGTCCACCACGAGATGTATCTGCAATGCATCTGAACTCGGCTTTTTGGCCATCTCCAAGATTGCTGGCAGTGATCTCGATTCGATGGTCGTCGAGGATCTTTGTTTTTGTAGATTTCTGCTCCAGAATCTCGAGCAGCGAAAAATCTGTACGCTGAATTCTAATAAAGTATCCGCAAGTGATTGGATCATAGTTGGAGTGCGGTAAGGAACCATAATCGGCTACTGCCCGAGCCGTCTTGGCACCGAAAGCGTCGTTCTTGGATAACCACTTTTCGCCATCCCAAACATCGATCCATCCAGTGTTCGAAAACGATGACCGTCCTCTACTCCGGGACCAACGAATTGAATCGAGGTTGGGTCGGGTTGCCCGACCCGGGGGAAGTGGCTCAGGGGCCAGTACATTCCTGCTTGCGAAAGGGCTTAATCCGTTTTGGGATTTTGCCCGTATCTTTGCGCTAACCGCCAATCGGTTGATCTTCCGATAAGAATCTTTAAGTAGCGATTTTAGTTCTTCAACTCGATCTTCGGATGCGGAGGCGCCCGAGCTTACGACTAGGACTGCCAGGACGCCAAGCATTCGGCACCTCGACGCAAGCATTTCAGCCAGTCGCAACAGCATTACTGTGTGGCACGTTACCGCATGTTGGTACCGTGCGGCCCGACGACCTGGACTTTGTTGAGACTGCTTTGAGGTGATTGTGGTGCCCAGGAAAGGACTCGAACCTTCACCCCCTTGCGGGGACTGGCACCTGAAGCCAGCGCGTCTACCAATTTCACCACCTGGGCAAGCGGGTCTCATTTGTACCCGATCAGGCTGCCTTGAGGCTAGGCACCGGGTGTAGAAGGCAGCTGTTTGGCATGGCAGAAATTGACCCCAGTAATTCTAACAGTTTCCTTCCTTAGATGCGAAATGTACCAGGTTGTATTTCTTACCAGGATGGAATGCCATTTGCGAGGGATGGCTTCCCTTTGGTTGGAGATACTCGATGCTGTCAGGCGAACACTTTGTTGCAGAAGGACTGATTACTCACGAAGAGTTGGAACTTGCCCTCCAGAAGCACAAAGAGCTTGGTGGCGCTGAACCGGTGGCCAGGGTCCTGGTCAGCATGGGCTTAGTCACCGAACGCGATCGGGTCCGCTGCCTGGGCAAAGTGTGGGGCATTCCATTTGTCGATATTGCCGACGTCGTTCCCCAGCCAAACGCCTTGGAGTACATCTCACCCCAGGTTGCCAAACGATTCAAGTGTGTTCCCATCGAGAAGCAGTCGGAAAAGTTGATCGTCGCGATGGTGAATCCGCTCGACATCTTCATTATCGATGAACTTCGGCTCACAACGGGAATGGAGATCGAGGCGATGATTGCGATTGAGGAGGACCTGATCGCAGCCTTGGCCAACCACTACAAAGTGGACGTGAACGTCAGCGATGCGCTGGCTGGCGTCATGAAGGACTTCGACGGTGATGTCGAGGTCATGCGAGAGAGTGAAGAAGAGCTCAGTGAGGCAGAGCTCCGGGAGATGGGCGAGGACGCACCCATCATTCGACTCGCAAACCTAATCGTCAGTCAGGCGATTACGGACAAGGCCAGTGACATCCACATGGAGCCGCAAAGGGACGGGATGAGGATTCGTTATCGTGTGGATGGCGTCCTCGTCGAAGGCATGAAGCTGCCGAGGAAAGTGGTAGCCCCCCTCACCAGCCGCTTTAAGATCATGTCCGAGATGGACATCGCCGAGAAGCGGGCTCCCCAGGACAACCGAATCAGCGCCGTGATCGGGGGTAAGGAGTACGACTTTCGCGTTTCCACGCTACCGTGTGTCTATGGCGAAAAGATCGTTATGCGCGTCTTGGACAAGGGCGGCATCAATGTGGGGCTCTCCAAGCTTGGATTTCTTCCGCACAACATGAAGATGATCGAGGATATGTCGTCCAAGAGCTACGGCATCATCCTGGTTTGCGGTCCAACCGGTTCCGGAAAGTCAACAACCCTGTATTCGATTCTCAACAAGCTCAATACCGGCGTCAACAACATCATCACGATCGAAGATCCCGTCGAGTATGAGCTCTCCGGCATCAACCAATGCGGCGTGAATGTGAAGGCAGGGATGACGTTCTCAGCAGGATTGCGAGCGATGCTCCGTCAAGATCCCGACGTGATCATGGTCGGTGAAATGCGCGATAAAGAGACGGCCACCATTGCCATGGAAGCCGCCCTTACAGGCCACCTGGTCCTTAGCACCCTTCACACCAATGATGCTCCGTCCGCGACCACACGATTGACGGATATGGAAGTTGAACCCTTCCTCATTTCTTCGGCCGTTATCGGTGTACTCGCCCAGCGCCTTGTCCGACAGATTTGCTCGCACTGCAAGGAATCCTATACTGCCCAGCGCGAGAGCTTGCTACGCTACGGATTTCCGTTGCCGGACGAGATTGGCGCTGACACAGGTGGCGAGATCACGCTCTTCAAGGGCAAGGGTTGTGACCATTGCAAGGGAACCGGATACCGAGGACGAACAGGCGTGCATGAGTTGCTGATCATGACCGACGACATTCGGGATGAGATTCTGAAGCGCGGACCTGCGCACCTCGTCCGAAATCTCGCTGTCCAGTCCGGCATGAAGACACTCCAGATGGATGCCGTCTCCAAGATTCTAATGGGAGTGACTTCGGTCGACGAAGTGCTTCGTGTGCTTTATGCCTAGTTTTGCCGAAGATAAGGGAGGAAATCGAATCGATGTCAGCTTTGCCGCACTCTGAACCCAGTCCCGCGCTCGATCTTTTGATGGTCAAGGTGGACGATTTGGCCGTGCTACCACACGTCGTCTTCAAGGTGCTGGAAATCAGCGGCGACTGCGAATCTCCAGCGGCAGAGATGGAAAGGGCGATTGCGATCGACCCAGGATTCAGCAGCAAGGTGCTGACGCTGGCCAACTCGACCTACTTCGGCCTGCCAAAACGCGTGACTTCGATCAGGGAAGCCTTGATGTTTCTTGGATACAAGAGCGTGCGGAACCTTGCCATGACAATTGGCGCGTTCGACATGTTCGTTGGCAAGAATGACGAGGAGTCGCTTCGGCGGCGCACCTGGTGGCGACATTCGGTGGATACGGCAGTTTGTGCCCGGTGGCTAAGCAAAGTTTCGCCGAAGCTCTCGGCGGATGAGGCTTACACGTGTGGCTTGCTTCACTATCTTGGCAGGACTCTGCTCGACCGGTTTGGAGAGGGAAGCTATACCGAATGCTCGCACCTCATCGAAGCTGGGACTCCGGTTGTGGAAGCCGAGCGCAAGATCTTTGGCTGTGACCATGTAGAGGTCGCGGTCAGTGCGGCGTCAAAGTGGGGATTTCCAGAGTCATTGGCCCAGGGCCTCCGATATGTGGAAGAACCTGGACCAGAGGAACAATTTAAGATCGAGCGATCGTCGACGGCCCTGTCCAGCGCTATCGCCTTGTTGGCCAAGCACGGGCGGAAGGGATCAGAACTTGAAGTGCCGCTTTGGGCATTCGAGCATTTGCAGTTACCGGTCGAACAGGCAGAAACGATTGTGGATGAAGGAATAGGAGAGATTACGGCGGCTCAGCTAAGCCTTTAGGAGATACGTATGTCGAATGGATTCAATTGGAACCAGGTCTTGAGCACGGAGGAGGAAGCTGCTCCGGCGACGACCGCACCTGCACCCGAGCCTCAGGCTCCTGCGGAGCCCCAAACACAGCTGGTAATGGACCCGCGAACCGGGCAATTCATTGAAGTGGAAGTGCCCGCGGGCGACGGTCCCAAGACCGAAATGCAGGAGGAAGCGGCGAAGATTCTCGAAGAGTTGGACGAAGACCCTCGGGCTAAATACAAACCGGCGCATGTCGATCAGTCCGTGCACCAGATCGATGTCAGCGATAAGCGATATGAGATCATGGACGAGGTTCGCGGCGTTACCCAGGTTGAGGCCGATGCCAAGCCGATCCAGGACGCTCACATCGACGACATCTTGCGGATGGCGATCGAGCGAAAGGCGAGCGACATCCATCTCACGGTTGGCTTGCCCCCGATGATGCGATTGGATGGTGAAGTCGTACCTCTGCCGTATACGGTGCTTGCGCCGGAAGATACTCGCCGGCTGGTATATGACACGCTCACCGACGATCACATCGAAAAGTTCGAATCCACGCACGAGCTTGACTTCGCCTACTCGATCAAGGGTCTGGCCAGGTTTCGTTTCAACGTCTACATGCAGCGAATGTCGGTTGCCGGCGCGCTCCGTGTGATCCCAACCAAAATTCCGTCCTTTGACCAGCTTGGACTACCGGCGGTGGTCAGGGAAGTTTCCAAACGCACTTCAGGCTTGATTTTGGTGACCGGTCCAACAGGATCTGGTAAGTCGACGACCATCGCCACGATGATCGACGATATCAACGATAATCGGACGAACCACATTCTCACAATCGAAGATCCGATCGAGTATCTCCACCAGCATAAAAAGTGCATGGTGAACCAACGTGAGATGCATGCGGACACGTACTCGTTCCATAACGCTTTGCGGGCCGTGCTACGTGAAGACCCTGACATCATCCTCGTTGGTGAGCTTCGAGACCTCGAGACGATCGAGGCGGCGTTGACACTGGCAGAAACGGGTCACCTTGTGTTTGGCACTTTGCACACTCGGAATGCACCCAGCACGATTGACCGCGTGATCGACGTGTTTCCCTCCGACCAGCAAGACCAGATTCGTGTGCTTCTTGGCAACACGCTTGAAGCAGTCGTCTCCCAGCAGCTCCTGCCGAGACTCGGCGGTGGCAGATGTGCAGCCATCGAAATCATGCTTGGTACGGCGGCAATCAAGAACCTGATCCGGGAAGGGAAGACACACCAGATGTACTCGATGATCGAGACTTCGCAGCAACTGGGAATGCAGACGATGGATGCCTCGCTTGCAGCCCATTTCCGAAACGGAAACTGCTCCTATGAGGAATGCCTGATGCGAGCGGTGGACAAGGAAACCTTCGCCCGGCTTGCCAAGGGCGGGTAAGACTTTCGCCGTACAAATCGGCGCGTGACGGGGGATATTCCGTCAAAGAATCTCAAGGAGAAGCACATGCAAGCCAGAGATTTGATGACTGAAAACCCTAGTTGCTGCCGAACCGATTCCACGGTTCGAGAAGTGGCCCGCATGATGGTGGAGCACGACTGTGGTGAGATTCCAGTTGTGGATGAATCGGGCGCACCAGTCGGTGTGATTACGGACAGGGACATCTGTTGCCGGATTGTTTCGCAGGGAATTGATTCAAACACAGCAAGGACCGGCGACTTCATGACCACTCCGGCGATCACCGTCCGGCGCATGGATTCGGCCGACGATTGTCGGGCCATCATGGAGAACCATTTGATCCGGCGGGTACCCGTTGTAGATGAAATGGGCAAATGCGTCGGGATCGTATCCCAAGCCGATGTGGCGACCAAAGCTGACAGTTATGCCATTAGCCATTTGGTGAAAGAAGTTTCGGTTCCTACACCTAACGAGAATGCATACGGATTCTAGGTTGCTTTGCGCGTTCCCGGCTTAAACGCCGGGATCGACGCCAGCCAATCTGGAATCTCGTCCAAGGCGTACGAAGTTGCTTCCACGCGATACGCCTTCACCATCGGCAGGGATAGATTTAAGGAAGGGTCAGATCGATCGATCAGAACGCCATATGCCTGCACAATGCCACCTGCGCGCTCGATGGCGGCGCGAGATTCAATCAGGGATGTGCCCGTAGTCAACACATCGTCTACGATGAGCACCTTCGCGCCCTCCGGAATCGACTTTTGACGCCGAAGCGTTTTTACGCCCGCTTCTGATTCGATGTAAATAGCCGGAAGGTTCATCTGCCGAGCTACCTCAAAGGCGATGATAATGCCTCCCGTCGTAGGCCCGGCGACGTACTTGATCTCAGTTCCAAGTCGCGTCACCTCCTCGACAAGGCCCTGACACAAGGCAGAGAGAACCTGGGGCTGCTCCAAAACACGAAACTTCTCAAAGTAAACGTCGGAATGGCGACCGCTCGTCAGGATAAAGTGGCCACGCAGGATGGCTCCGGATTCCTCAAGAAGCTTTCCAAGGTCTACTTTCATCGTCTTAGCCCAAGACCGTGAACGGCGTCATGTCTTTGACGATTGCGTTGTTCTCATCCAAGAGGACAACCTTGGGCGTTACTTCTTCGTCCGTCCAGGTAAATGCGCAGATAATCAGGCGATCGGCGGGGTTGAAGTAACGCGCAGCGCCTCCATTTAAGCCAATCACGCCCTTGGGTCCAGCAAACGCATAGGTGTTCAGGCGAGCAGAATGATCCACTGCCCAGATTTGAACCATCTCGCCATCTTGAATTCCGACGTGTCTCATTAGTTCGCCGTCGATTTCGATGCTGCCGACATAGTCGGGATTGGCATAGGTCACTCGGGCATGATGAAGCTTGGACTTAAGCAACTGGAGCAGGCGCATCTTCTTGGGTCTTTTCAGGCTCGAATTCAGTACTAGGCTCTAGATCCAGCGGTTCCGGACCCTTTGGAGCCTTGGGCCGTCTGTAGAATGCGGCCAAGAGCCCGCCGATCGTTAGGATACCAGCGCCCGCCCAGACCAGGCCGGTCATCGGCTTGTAGTAGAGATCGATCGGATAGAGTGCCTCGCGGAAAAAGAGCTGGAATTCGGCGCCTTTGGTCGCCGCGTCGATGCGGGTCATCATCACTCGGAATTCGCCAGCAGGAGGCATATCGGGTTGGCCGCCAATCTCGAAGACCGGTTTGACATCGAACTTCTCACTCTCGTAGTTAACGTGGACTTTCCCAACAAACTTTGCTCCAGGTTGGCCCGGCTCTCCAACGACTTCATATCCGTCATAGGTGACGGTTACGCCGTCGACCGTTTTGGACTCACCTGGCTTGAAGAATTGCGGCTCCTTCCAGTAGTTCATGGCGGGCGCGCCGAGCGCGAAGTACACGTCGTGCGTGCCGAATCGCTGGATGTGTGGCCAAACCATGGGCTTGGGACCCTCATTCGATTCGGTGTAGTAAAGGCCCGGGCGCGCTGTGAATTTGCCATCAGGTCCGGTCACTTCAAATTCGAGCTTGTGTTCACGATTGTAAAGCTCGTCCGGATTCGGATCAGCCTTCAGGGCGACCACGTACCCCAGTCCCTCATCCGGCCGAGATCGCTGCACTTGCAGCTGCTCTCGCTTTTCCAATCCTCGGGACATGGCCATACCGGCCATAAAAACGGCTAGCCCGATGTGGGAGACGAATCCGCCGATGGACATGGGTGATTTCCGAACCGTCTCAATGATCCGCCAGATATTTGCGATCGCGGCGAACAAACTGAGGAACACGAGAAATGCGACCCAGTACACGGTGCCAAGTTCGATTTTGCCGGCGATGAGGGTTGTTTTGGCAGGATCTGCGGCAATGCCCCAGTCTGGATTTCTGAAGATAAGAAGGCTGAGCCCGGTGAGACCGATACTCAGCGTGAGGATGTTGAGAATGCGGTTGATCAGGTCTTTGACGGGCATCGAGCGCCAGCTTAAAAATGGCACGATCGCGATCAGCGCGATCAACGGGATGTATGCCCAACTCAGCACTTGGTGGTAAAGCCACTCTTCGATGGCCACGTTCTTGTCGGCGATCTGCGAGGAGAGGAATGGCATGCTCATCCCGATCGCCGTGGCCGCCCCGATGCCGCAGAGCAGGAGAATTGCCGAGTGATAGTAGCTTTCACGGTTCAGCCCCGATGGAGCCCGTCCCGCAGAAAACTCCCGGTTCAACTTCAGACCGAGCGTGAAATAGAGCCCGAGAAAACCGACCAGGGCAGCTATACCGATGCCGACCAACACCCACAAGGCGCCACGCTGCATCTCGGCGAAGCTGTGCACGCTTGAGGAGCCCAGGAATCCCGAACGTGTTAGGAAGGTTCCGTAGACGAATGCGATAAAGGGTAAGCCGGCAAGCAAAAGGTTGCCACCGACGTAGCGGCTGCGAGTGATCTGGATGATCAACCCATGGATCAGGCAGGCGCCCAGAACCCAGGGAACAAAGCTCACGTTCTCGACCGGATCCCAAGCCCAAAACCCACCCCAACCGAGGGTTTCGTATGCCCAGAATCCACCCATCATGAGTCCAAGACCCAGGATGGTAGTCGAGGCGATGGCCCAGGGCCGGATCATCTTGGCCCAGTCGATTGGGTTTCGCTCGATCATCGCCGCAATTGCCCAGCAGAACAAGACAGTCAAAGAACCAAATCCGAGGAAGATTGTGGGTGGGTGAATAACCACCCAGTAGTTTTGGAGGGCGGGAGTCAAGCCAGTGCCAGTAGGCGGCACGACTGGCTTGGGCATTGCGGCAATCTCGGGAATCAGGTTAAAAGGCGTCTCGTAGGCACGAA
>CAMLEL010000044.1 GCA_946478935.1 uncultured Armatimonadota bacterium | reverse complement strand
GACTACAACCGACAATCGGATTGAACATGCCTACTTGACGAAGTGGTCCACCAAATCTCCCCAGGTCGTCTGCAAGTAATCGATTTGTGAGGCGTGCCCATCCGCGTGCCGACCGACGAGCAGGAGGACGAATGCGCACTTGGGGTCGGTTGTCAGCCGACCAGGGTCGACCCTGTCGATCGCATCGAGAACTTCTTTCGAACTTGTGGCCAAGAGGGCTTCGGCCTCCGATCGGTCGGTGATCGAGGACTCGTGCGCGGCGATGTTCGCCACAACTTCTTCCGCTGACATATGGGGCATCTCATCTCCTCGCAGTACAGCCGCAAAATACTGGTTCGCAAGCCCGGCATGGACCAGGATCCGGAGCGCCGACTTGGCATCGGGGCTGGGTGACTCATGGACCCTGTCGCTTGGAACATGACTGAAAGTCAGCCGCAAGCGATCCAATGCCATGCGGGCAAGGTCGCGCGCCGTATTGATTTGGGCAGCCGCCCCCAGCAGGTCGGACGGTGGCAAAAGGGCTGTTTCCATAGGATCCATCAGGTATGCCGCAAGGCGCTCGAAGGTCAACGTCCAACCTTGCAGATGTTGTTGCTGTGACTCACTGGAGTCAAGCTTGTCATGTACCAGTTCGACCAAGGTACCGTTCTGCACCTCACTGAGGGAAACTGTAACGAGCGAGGTGGGCTCCTCGGAGTCTTCCCAATTCCAGGTGAAAACTAGTTTGCCTGGACGTTCGATTTCGCGATATTCCCCACCGATCACCCACGACTCACCGCTTGGGTTGACCATCGCAATTCGGTAGTGACCACCGACTTTTAGGTCGATCTGGGCTTTCACCCGGTTTGAAGGATTCGGACAGAACCATCGCTCCAAGCGGACGGGTTCAGTCCATGCCTTAAAGACCAGTTCTCGTGGGCAAGGATAGACTCGACTAACAGACAATGCCTCAAGGACGCTACTCATCCTCACCCTCCTTTTGGAGTCGATCCAGGTACTCACCGAGGCGGTCCAACTGTCCTTCCCAGAATACGCGGTAGGTCTCGATCCAATCATCGGCAGCCTTTAATGGTGTGGCGTCCAACCTGCAGGTTCGAACCCTGCCGACCTTATCCGTCGTGACCAGTCCACAGGCTTCTAGAACTCCCAAGTGCTTGACGACCGCAGGAAGACTCATCTCATATCTTTGAGCCAGGGATGTCACTGCGACAGGACCCTGGGAAACTCGGCCCAAGATATCTCGACGGGTCGAATCAGACAGGGCATAAAAAACTCGATCTAAATTAGGAGAAGCAAGCTTAACCACTTAGTTTAGTATACCAAATTCGACGAGAACTTGTTCAATACGGAAAGATGGCAGTGGACGCCGCCCCTTGCGAAGCGGCGCCATTTCACTTAGAAGTGGTCCTCGAGATCGCCCCAAATCGTTTGCAGATAATCGATCTGGCAGGCATGCGCCTTCATGTGCATACCGGACAACGTCATCCAAAATGCCATCGGCATCGGACCAAACGGGCTGCTTGGAGAAGTAGCGAACGCCTCTTCATCAACGGTGCCAATGGCATCGATTACTTCACGGGTTGTGTCGTTGAGCATTTGAACCGCGGTATCCCGGTCGGTTACCGCCGCCTCCATGTCCCGCTGAAACTTGCGAAAATCGGCCAGCGCTTCCGGGGGAAGGTTGACTTCATCACCTCTAACGATTGACGCAAACGCATGGTTTGCGTTGGCACAGTGCACAACCATTTGCAGGGCGGATCGTGCCGACTCGCTGGGCACCCAGTTGAGATTCTCGTCTTTGACGAACGAAAAAGTTTTGAGTAGGTAGTCACATCCCTCTTGGGCATCTTTTTGAGCCGTTGCCTTGAATGTTCCAAGGTCTGGGCGGGTTGCTGTATCCATTTTTAGTTTCCTCCTAATTGCATCCGACTATGAGTAGGTAGCCCTTTGCGGCCACCCGGCTGGAGCTTCTTCGAAGTCCTCCTGGCGACCATAAGGCGTGAGATCGAGAAGGCCATAGGCATCGGAAGTGCCTTCTGTCCCTCGAGCGTAGTTTGAGTACGTGTGATAGACGTCATCCCCGTTTCGAAAGAACACGCTCGTGCCGTGCTGCTCCCCCTCCACCAGGTAACTCAAGCCTCGAGCTTTGATTTCTTCCTTTGACAGGAAGTTGTATTCGATCGGCTTGACCTTCTCATCCAGCGTGGCATGAAAGTCGTAGTTGAAGTCACTGCCGAAAGATGACACGTACGTTCGATCCCATCCGTGCTTTTTGCGGTAAGCCTCGATTTTGTCAAGCGGAGCCCTCGATACAATCACAAATGCCGTATCTCGCTCATCGAGTAGAGACAGGTCGCCCAGCGAATCGATGTACCCCGTACATCCCGGACATCCTTCATCCCAAGCCGGATCGAACATGAAGTGGTAGATGATGAGCTGGCGCTTGACTCCAAACAAGTCGCGTAGGCTCTTCTTGCCCTCAAGCGTGTCGAATTGGTACTCCTTGTCCACCTTGACCATGGGCAGACGTTTTCGCTCGGCGTTGACGCGGTCCTTATGCCGAGTCAGCTCCTTTTCGCGTTCAAGCAGCGCAACCCGTTTGTCCCGCCATTCGGACTCTTCAACTACTGGCGGCATAGCAGTATCCACTTGCATTTCAACTCTCCTTCGGTTAAGTTAAACCGTTTGGTTAAGTTTACACGAGGTCGCTCTGGTGTGCAACCCCGCTTTACAAATCAGTACGACTTTTCGTCGTATCCGGGGAACCAGTCTTGCTTAACGTGGACTCCGCGATCTTTCAGTTGTGTTCCCACTGCCTCGACCATGGGTTCAGGCCCAGAAAGCAAAACAGTCTGAGACTGCCCCTCGGGCGCATGCCGCAATATCGACTCTGCATCGATCGTCTCTCCAACGATGATCTGAAGCTTGAATTCGGGATGCTGCGCCGCGAGTGCCTCGAACTCGTCTTGAAATGGCACTTCCTCATTTCGATTGTAGTAAAGCAGCTTGCAGTTCAATGGCTTTCCATCGAATTCGCGTTGCAGAAGGATGCTTCGGAACGGCGTGGAGCCAATCCCACCCGCGACCAAGACGACCGGATCGCCAACATCCTCCCACGTGAAATCCCCTTCTAGCGTGTGACATTCAATCGTGTCGCCGGGGTTCATAGAGTTCAGAGCCTGCTTGAAACCACTCTGACTCACGCGTGTGGAGATGTGGATTTCGCCCTCAAAAGGAGCGGAAGCGATCGTAAACCACCGCTGATTCTCATCCTCCGATGGACCCAGACTCGAAATGACATAACCCTGGTTCTGTCCGGCTATCCAGGTCAGTCCGCCAGTTTCGAAGATAAATGTTTCAACGTTGCCTGCCTCTGGTTTCTTGCCTTGCAGGCGGAGTTTTGTCATCGTCGGTTCGCCGTCCATGCCTCCAAGCATACACAGATATAAATGAAATGGACCGGCAACGCCGGTCCTTATGCTGATCTTCGACCGTTGACTAGCCGCCAGCGGCCATCGGCTTACCGTCCATGAGCATTTTCTGGTTCTTCCAAGCCATCTTCGACATCTTCCATGATCCCTTGACCTTGACGTACGTGTCGGTGCTGACGCCAGAGAACCCCATTTTGTGCTCTTTGTTATCCGGGCCAACCATGATGCCCTCCATGAAGTGCTCCGTCGTTGCGACTCCACTATTGCCTTTTTCGGTAACCGAAAGGGTCTTTGCTCGCACGACAGTCAGAGTTTTCATGGATGCCAAACCCATCTTCATATTTGAAATCATCGTGTCAATGCCTTGCTTTTGACCATTCTCAATATAGACGAAGTCCTTCGTCATGCCTGATCGGAAGATCTTTTCGAGGGACGCCATATCCCCCTTCTTCATGGCTTTGGTGATCTTCGGGATTTCGGCCGACAAATGAGCTTTCAGCGTGCCCGCATGAGCAGCCACCACGCTGAAGATGAACATTGCTGTGACGAAAATTGATTTCATACTGACCTCCTATTATCTGTCATTTGTCACGAATAGCTTCGAATGAAATCCGAATCACAACCTCGTCGCTCGCGCCCAAGGTTCCGTCCGGCAAACGAGTCATATCGCCCACGCCAAAGTCGGTTCGCTTGATGACGATTGGATCGGCAACGATTCCAATATGTGTTGTCGTCTCACCAAAGTTCAGGGTCTTCGGACCGAGGTGCCGGAATGGGATGGCAACACTTTTGGACTTGCCCTTGATGGTGAGGTCCCCGGTCACCACATAGCCCCGACCCTTCTTCTCCACCCTGGTGCTTTTGAACGTAATCTTGGGGTGCTTCTCCACATCAAAGAAGTCGGCCTTTCGAAGATGGTCGTCCCGAACTGGGATTGCAGTATCGATCGACGCTGCCTCCGCCGAAAACTCCACCTTGGCCTTGGTTAGATCCGCTCCATGTTCGGTGATCTTTCCAGTGAACTTATTGAGTCGCCCGGTTACCTTCGACAACTCCAGGTGCTCGATCTCAAAATAGACTCCCGAATGATTGGGATCGATGGTGAATGAGGCGCCTTGTGCAAATGGTGTTTCGGCCCGGAACCTTGGTTCGGCAAATGCAACACCGGGGTGCACAACAAGGTAGCCAGCACTTGCCGCAAGAATTGCCGGCAATAGCGCGATCGTTAGCTTCACGAATTATTCTCCTTAAGATAGTCAGCGAGCCTGGTGAGTGTCTGATTTGCCCCTTCTTCGGCTCCAAATTCTTCCACGACTCGGCGCAAAATTTCAATCGACTCGAAAGTCATTCGGAAATCTAAGCGAGTGTTCATGTCTTCTTTGGTTAAATGAACCTCAGCAAAGAAGTGAATATCGCCCTCATCGTCATCAGAGTGCTGATAGGCCAAGAACGTTGGTTCATCAACCGCTACGTACGAGACCAGATTCTTGTAATCGCGGCCATCCGGCCCGTGCATGGTGAACCGCCATCGTCCACCTGAGCAAACGTCCATTTCATAGGTCGTCGTCGTAAAACCATTCGGCCCCCACCACTGGGTCAGGGCATCGGGGTCCGTCCAAGCTTTCCAAACTCGCTTCCTTGAGTGCGGATAGAGACGAGTGAACGCCAGCGATCGCGATTCCAGCTCGCCATTCGGACTTTCCAGCGCCAACGCTCGCCCCTGGTTCTCGAACGCTTGGCTCCATCCGATCTTCTGGCCATCTCGCGACTCTTCTGAAGTTAGTCCGGTCACTCGAAATGTCATCCGGGTCATACCTTCGAATTCGTTTAGGTCGATTTCGATCAGGGATTCGTGGCCGGGAATATGTCCCGACGCCAGATCATCCTCCCAAGCGTGAGTGAACACGAGGCGGTTTGGGGCATCAAGGGTCTTGTACACACCGCCCATGGAATAGTCGATCCCTTCCGGTGATCGCATTCCCGACCGCCACTTGCCACCAATTTTCAAGTCCACCTCGACGTTCGTGACCACAAAATCCTTTGGGCAAAGCCATTTGCCAAGCATTTCAGGGTCGGTCCAAGCCCGCCAGACCAGTGACTTCGGAGCGGCATACGCGCGGTCCAGAATGATTTCCCAGTTCGCTGATTGAGAAAGGCTCATTTCAACTCCCGAGATGCCAATCGTGGTCGCCGTAAATGGTCTGAATGTAGGTGAGCTGCGCCGTGTGCCACATCAAGTGGATCGGCATGAAGGTGATGACGATCGAAAGAGGCATCGACGGCATCCCAAACGGCATCACCAGTATTCGGTCCATGTCCGCTTCATTCAGACCGGCTGCCCAATCCAGAAACTCCTTGCAGTTCCGATCCAGTACTTCCAACACCTGTTCACGGGTAGTAAAGGTCTTTTCCTCAGCTCGGAATAGCTTCTCCGCTTCATCAGGCGTTTTCACTGCATAGGGCTGTCCGATCATGTTTTCAAACATATTTCGAACCCGAAGCGCCGCGTGCGCGACCACTTGCAGCGGAGACCGGGCCGAATCCGACGGAGACCAGTTCACGCGGTCGTCCGGCGTCGTCGCCAATGCGTGCTTTAGACCCTGAACCGCATTGACAAAGTCGGCGCAGGTTTTCTCCACGATGGGGATTGGATGAGAAGTAATGGCCATCACTTACCCGGTCCGTACGCGTAGCTGATCATCCACTTGACGCCAAACTTGTCCGTACACATGCCAAAGTAGTCACCCCAAAAGGCCTTTTCCATCGGCATCACGACGTCACCACCGCCTGACAATCCTGCGAAGATACGATCCGCTTCCGCTTCGCTATCGGCTCCAACCGAGATATGGACGTTGTTTCCAAAATTGACGCTGCCATATTGCTCCGGACTGTCACTGCCCATGAGAATTGAGCCGCCAACTGGGAGCGACACGTGCATGACCTTGTTAGCCTCGGCCGGATCCATGTTCATTTCCGGCGGGACATCGCTGAAGCGCATAACAAATGCGAAGTCTCCACCGAAGACGCCCTTGTAGTGTTCGAATGCCTCCATACAATTGCCGTTGAAGTTCAGGTAGGGGTTTAGTGCTGGCATTTTTCTTTCCTCCAATTGTCGATCCTTTATTATGCTTTCGCAAAGATAAGCTTCCAAGCGATCCAAAGTTCGGGTCCAGAACCAAAAAAACCGACTCTCCATCGTAGTTCCATCGGGCTTTGACTGGATGCGCCAAAGCGATCTCAACTAGCCAAAGCTCCAGAACCTGTCTCGCAAACAATACTTAACTGTTTGGTTAAGTATATCATCAAACGTGGCCGGATGCAAGGGGAAAGCGAAAAAAAACCGGAACCAGGTGCCGGTACACTGACGGGATCCTTGAAGCCCCGCACTGTCCGCACGGCCTGGTTCCAACTATTCGGCGCCTTTCTACTTTTCCAAGCTTTGGTCGCCGCGTTTGGGATTCTCATCGGGTCGAGCGGAAATGACCTTGGACTGGATGCCGCCAAGAGGCTCGATGCCATGCGGCAGGCCTTTCAATCCATCGCGGCCATCGGTGTTATCGGCTGCATGGTCTACGCTCGGGCCAAGCTTCACCCATCTGTAGTCACCAATCCACGAGACCTCTTGCGAGCCACGGCGATATGTTTGGCCATTGGCGAACTGACCTTGTTGGTTTCTTTGATCGGATTGGCCAAGCTTCACCTGGCGCAGTTCCTTGTGGCGTGCGGGATGGTGTTCTTGGTTGACTTTGCGTTGATTCTGCCGGCCGGGTTGAGAGTCCTAAATCAACCTGCCGCTTCCCAAAGTCGTGGGAACAATTTCCACACTGAGGGCCACTAATTCTTGTGCGGAACCAATGGACCACACCGCACCGGAAATAGGCCTTCGCCAGGTTTGATCTCCCCGGACCGAAGCGGGGCCTTTTTGCGTTTAGCGGATCGCCTGATCGCTCAGGAGCAGGATGCCTGCGGCCACAGGAGCCGCATGGTCAACGCGAAGGACTCTAGGGCCGAGGGTAACCCCTCGGGCACCGATCAACCCGATCTCCGCCTTGGACCACCCACCCTCCGGACCGACGGCGATGGACATTTGTTCGGTCGCTCTGGGCAGTGGCTTTTCTTCCACTTCCGCTTCACTCAAAACAATGCACTCTGGGTAATCGTCCAAAGCCGCCTTGAAAGTGTTGACATACCGGATGGATGGCAACCTCGTACGGAAGCTGACCTCAGCCGCCTCCCGAGCGATGGTCTCCAACCTCGAAATCCGATCCGCGACTTTCCTCTCGTCCCATTTGACCACCGTACGTTCACTCGGGAACAGCACGAATGCAGAGACTCCAATCTCCGTGCAGGCACGAACGATTTCATCCAGTTTGTCACCCTTGGGCAATGCCTGAAGCACCGTCAGGTGAGTTCTCGGCTCGACATCAGGTCGCTCGACGCTCCTCGGAACCGCTTCTCGACCCGTAAAACCACAGCGGATGATCGTGCCGTCATTGGGCAACACACCGATCTCGGCTCCTGCTCCCAATCGCAGGACTTTCCGAAGTTTGTCCACCTCATGGCCGGGCAGTTCGATGATATCCGCAGCGTTCGCACCCGGGACAAAGAGCCTCGGCAGGGCTCGCAAGGGAAGGGGTTTCAAGCGGTTCCCCGCCGAAATGCGGCAGCGACCCAGTCGGCTTCATCTTGCATTTCAACGAGTGTGAAACCGGCTTTCAAAGCCGCATCTTGAACGTCTGCCCAGTTTGCGTGGATCACGCCGGACACAATCCAGATTCCGCCAGAACGGACAACTTGGGCAATATCTCTTGCAATTGAAATCAGTGTCGCCGAAATGATGTTGGAGACCACCACGTCGTATTCGGCTGAATCCGGCGTTGGATGCTTGGATGAGGGCAAGGCATGAACGCCAGCGCCACAAATTGCCTCAAACTCCACTTGGTTCAGCTCTGCATTTTCTTTCGCAACTTCAACCGAGAGCGGATCGATATCGATCGCTACAACTCGGCTTGATCCAAGCTTGCGGGCACCAACCGAAAGGATGCCGCTCCCACAGCCAATATCAGCGACCGAAGTGGCAGACGACACATACTTCTCAAGCAATTCCAGACACATGCGCGTCGTCGGATGGTCACCGGTTCCGAATGCCTGACCGGGATCGAGGACGATCTCCAAGTCACCGGGATGCGCCTCGAATGATTCCCAAGTTGGACGGACCACGAACCGATTTCCGATCCTGCGGGGCTTGAAGAACTGTTTCCAAACCTCATCCCAGTTCTCTTCGACCAAATCACGGACTTCAACCCTTGCACCCGCTTGGACTAAGTCATCGCTAAGCTGTTCGACGACCCGTTGGCTTCCGTCGACGGATACAACAGCGGAGCTGAGGGTGGGCGGAGTGTCCGTCTGGAGGGTGTTCTCACAGCCGTGACGCTCAAAAATCTCGATCAGAAGCGACCAATCGGCGGGAGGAGCATCCAAGACGGCTTTGACTTCGATCCAGCTCATTTTTTCTTGCCGAAGAGACCACCCAGAAGTCCTCGAGATTCACCCGTCGGAAGGTCTTCACCGCCTACTTCGGCAAATTCTCTCAGTAGCTTCACTTGAGTCTCATTGAGCTTTTTCGGAATCTTCACATCGACCTGCACGATGAGGTCGCCGCGACGGCCGCCGTGCAGCGGTGGCAAGCCAGCATTCTTGATCGCGATCCTTTCTCCGGGTTGAGTGCCCGCTGGAATCACCACTTCATGTTCTTCCTCAATGCCTGCGAACGTAACCGTGTGGCCCAATGCAACTTGTGCGAAGGTAGCTTCAATCGCTGTATACACCGTCTGTCCGTCCCGCTCAAAACGATTATCCCGCTTGACTCTCAAATGAACATACAAGTTTCCTGGGGAGCCTCCGGCCATGCCGTCATGGCCCTGGCCGGGAATCTGCAGCGTATTCCCATGCTCAACGCCAGCTGGAATCGTAACCATGACTCTCTGGTGCTCAGGATTTACTCCCTGGCCACCACATTTCTTGCATGGATCCTTGACTGTCCAGCCCTCGCCGCGGCAGGTGGGACATGGCGCTGAGGTCTGCATGCGCCCAATAAACGTGTCGCGAACCTGGGTGACCATTCCCGTGCCTTTACAGGCAGGACAATGAGTGGGCGGCGCACCACCTTCCCCACCATTACCCGAGCACGCTTCGCATTCGGAAAGTCGATCGATCGCGATCTCCTTGTGGGCGCCGTTCAAAACATCTTGGAGCGTAAGTTCCAACTGGACTTCGATGTCGCCACCATCACGTCCCATCCTCTGCTGTCGGCGTCCGGTTCCTGCGAATCCACCAAAGAATGCCTCGAACAGATCGTTGATGCCGCCTTGCCCACCGAAATAAGCATCTTGAGGCATATCCTCGGTTGTGCCAAATCGGTCGAATTTCGACCGTCGATCGGGGTCGGAAAGCACCGCATAGGCGGCTCCAACTTCTTTGAATTTTTCCTCGGCCTCGTGGTCGCCAGGATTGACATCCGGATGGTACTTGCGGGCAAGCCGTCGATATGCCGATTTGACTTCATCGGCCGAGGCATCCCTCGGCACTCCAAGCACCTCATAGGGATCGCGCTGAGCCATCTAGTTATTCTTCGTTTTCGGCGTCGCCGGCGTTCTCTTCTTCTGCGATGTCGCTCAACGAAAGAGTGTCGCTGTCGGCATTGGCCGCCGCGCCTTCCTCTTCCTCTTCTTCACCGGCCATGCCTGAAAGTGTT
>CAMLEL010000043.1 GCA_946478935.1 uncultured Armatimonadota bacterium | reverse complement strand
AAAAAGGCTTCAGGGAGCGAATTCTTAACACCGGCACTTGTCGCACGCGCGCGGAGAGGCAAGAAGCCTCTAAAGTACATAATAATTGAAGAGTGTATGTGCGGCCAAGACCCTGCAAAAGTCAGAGAGTGGGAGGCACTTACTGAACACTTTGAGGCTTACGAGAGCTATACATACGCTGATAGACGCAAGCGCACATGGAATCAGCCAGGCGGTTGGCGGCCCAAAGTCTTCAAAACACCAAAGCGAGGAGGGCCCAAATTCTAGTGCGAATCACTGCATCCATCTTAACCGTGGCTACTGCAGCTACAGTTACGAGTATCTTATTGTATTCTCAGTGTTTGAAAGGACGCCGTGATCAATTGGAGTACAACGTAACACGAATTGTCGATTACGATAATCTAAGCCGAACCGCCGACGTGCTATTCTACAGCATCAATGAGCGTTGGTTAGTATCGGGAGTTATGCCCAAGAACCTCTCCGATATTCAGGATTCCTTAGATCGCTTACAGTGGTTTAATCTGCCCGAGGGTACAATTGCCACATGGGAATTTACACAGCCAGACAAACAATGGCGAAAAAAAGCAGGTCAATCTCAAATCATCTTTCATCTTGTGACTTCGGATGGTAAAAAGCAAAGTTTTGATTACTATTACGAGAATGGCTTGCCTGGCCAAAGCTGGCAGCCGCTAACGCGACTTAAATCAAATTCTAAGGGGTATGAATATATACCCACCGATCTTAATCTGGCAAATTTTATTGCGTTCAACGCTAATCACCAGCATGACAAAATTGGCAAATGGCCGGTATCGATCGGGGAACTAGATGAGGATTTGTTTCATGAGAGTTTTACTCGCACAGAAGCACTCGAAAAGTTTGAAATGTCTGTCGATTCTCGGGTACCGAGAATTGTCGTAAAGCTTAAGGATGCGGATAAGTCATATGTCTATTTGCCGAGAGAAAGACCCTTCGTTGTTCCATACATAAAGTAGGCGTCGAGATTACAGAGCAGATCATGTGCCTTTGCCGCTTGATTCTTGTTTTCTGACAAGTGGCATGGATGAAATTCAAGCGCCAATCGTTTTCTTAACTGAGAAGACCTAAAACGAAGTCTCGAGCGGTTGCCCATGGTCGATGCTGGTTTCCAAGGCAAATCATGAAATGGACGCATCAACTTGGCATGCAAATGAAAAAGGCCCCGGGCGAATGCCCAGGGCCGGTGATGTTTACGCGTCCAGAGGACGTGCTTAGCCGCGAAGCAGAGACAGAACCGACTGAGGAGCCGCGTTCGCCTGCGACAGAACCGAGAGACCGGCCTGCTGCAGAATCTGAAGCTTCGTGAAGTTGGTCATTTCCGCTGCCACGTCGGTGTCGCGGATGGTGGACTCAGTAGCGGCAAGGTTCTCTCGAGCCACTCCGAGTGATCGGATGTTCGATTCCAGCACGTTGCGCTGGAAGCTGCCCACCTGGCCTCGGGACCGGGTGACCTGCTCGATCGACGCATCGATGACCTTCAGGGCATCGGCTGCGCCGCTTGCCGTGGTTAGGTCCAGATTGGAGAGGTTCTTGCCGGACACCACTCCGCCACCCAGCTGGCTGGCTGCGAAGTTGCCCAGAGAGAGGCTCGTTGTCTGACCGGCGTTGGCGCCGATCTGGAACTGGCTGGTTCCCACGATGACTTGGCCAACCGTCGCACCCTGCACTGAAGCAGTGACGTTTCCGGCTGCAGTCAGGCGAACCACGTTACCGTCGGCATCGCTCAAGGTGAGGCCGTCGTTGCCGTTGAGGCTCGAGGTGAACAGGGCTGTCGCCGTGCCAACCTGAACCGTAGCCAGGGCGTTGACGCCAGTTGCGGACGTGGATCCTGCCGTTGCTCGAACGACGCCGTTGGCGTCGGCCAGGTCGATCCGTGCGTTGGAGCCATAAGCCGTGCTGGTGAGCACGATGTCCGCACCATTGTGGCTGGCCATCACGCCAGTCTGACCCTGCGAGGCATTGATCGCGTCGATCGCCTGCTGAGCCGTCGTAGTCGAATCGGTCGTGAAGGTCACGCCGTTGATTGAGAAGGAACCTGCGCCGACGGTTGCGCCGATGGCGACTGTCTTGGCGGTGACGCTTGCCTGAGTCGCGGCCTGGGTGAGCGTCGCAACCACCGAAGTGTTGCTCGTCACGGCTGCGCCAGCGAACTGTCCGCTGAGGTTGATGGCTCCCACCAACGTTCCGTTGGTGACCGAAGCGTTGACTCCAGAGCTGCCGTCCAGCAGCTTCTTGGTTCCGAACTGGGTGGTCTGGGCGATTCGCGTCACGGAGGACACGATCGACTGAAGCTGGCTCTGGTTCGCCTGAATGGCGGAGGAGCTCAGCGTTCCGGTGTTGGCGGCGGCCACGGCCAGCCCACGAGCGTCGCGGAGAAGTCGGTTGACTTCATCCAGCGCGCCTTCGGCGGTCTTGGCATAGTTGATGGCGTCTTGCGAGTTGCGGACAGCCTGGTCGATACCGGCCAGCTGGGCTCGGAAGCTCTCGGAGATGATGAGGCCGGCGGGATCGTCGGCTGCGGTGTTGATCCGCAGACCGGTCGAGAGCCGCGTCATCGACTTGTTAAAGTCCATGCCGGTCTGGCCCACGTTTCGCAAGGCATTCATCGCCGCAACGTTCGTGTTTACGCGAAATGACATTCTTCTTTTTCCTCCATGATCCGGCCGGTGGCCGGTCGAGAACAGCGCCCCCGCTTCCCCCAAAAGGGGCGCCGGGCGGAGTCATCCTGACTCCTGTTCTTTCGTAAGCAAGATAGTAGGCAAGCTCGCCTTCAGACTCGCTGTACGAAGTACTGGGTGTTCCCAATCCCGGTACGGTTGCTAAGTTCCGCAAGGCAGGGAGGCGGAAGCTTGGCATTTTTACCAGGATCGAATTTCAGGCACAATCTTGCGGGTTCAAGCGCAAATATGAAGCAGGCTCGCAATCCTTGCCAGGTGAGTTTGAGATGAGTTCAAACGGGTACAACTCTCGCTGATGTCAAAGCCGGTGGTGGTTGTTGGGGCTGGACCCGCTGGGTTGGTGTGCGCGCGTCGTTTGCACCAGGCTGGTGTCCCCGTCCTGGTAGTGGATTCTGAAGAAACTCCGGGTGGCCGATTGCGCACTGACTTGGTTGGAGGCTTTCGCTTGGATCGGGGCTTCCAAGTCTTGTTCACCGCCTATCCAAACGTCCGTCGAGAAGTGGACATCGAGGCATTGAACGGCGGCGCTTTTCAAACCGGCGCATACATCTATCACGACGGCCGTTTGAATCTGCTGGAACCGCCGAGCTTTGTCGACATGATGAAGCTTCGGGTCGGCATTTTGAAGGATAAAACCATTCCTTTCGCCGACAAGCGGCGCCTGGCATCCTTCGCCGAGAACGTGGGTCAGCTTTCGCCCCGGCAGGCCTTCGGAACGGATCCCATGACGGCAGAAGATTTCCTTCGGGATCAAGGGTTCGGAGATGAGATCATCGACCGCTACTTCAGGCCCTTCTTCGGCGGGGTCTTCCTGGACCGAGAGTTGTCGGTCGATTCCCGCCAGTTTATGTTCGTTTGGGGAATGCTCAATCAGGGCAAAACCATCCTGCCGGCAAAAGGAATGCAGGCAGTTACCGACCAGATTGCGGCAGGGATTCCCCGGTACCTGTTTCGACTTGGCAACCGAGTCTCCGAGGTGCTCTTTGGGGATCGTGGCCAAGCCGTCGGCGTGCGGTTCGATACATCTGAGACCTTGGAAGCCAGCGCAGTCGTCGTGGCGACCGAGGCTGATGAAGCAAGTCGCTTGACGGGCCAACCATCGGTCCAGGGCTACCTCTCATCGACTTGTTTGTACTTTGAAACGCCAACCCCCATTGTGCCGGGAGCGCATCTGTTGCTCAATGGCTCGGGTCAAGGATGGGTGAATCACGTTGCCCCTGTTTCGGTCGTCACGCCGAGTTATGCGCCCACCGGCAAGCACCTGGTGTCCGCAACGGTGCTGGGTATGCCAGACGTGGACGATGCCCAACTGGCCCAAGCCGTTAAGGACGAACTCAACGCCTGGGCGCCGGACAAAGGTACGTACATGTGGCGCTTCATCAGGTCCTATCGAATCAAGTATGCGCAGATGCGGCAGCCAGTTGGGTTCACTGAACGATTGCCCAACAACGCTACCAAGCACGATCAACTGTATTGGTGCGGTGAGTTCACCGAGAATTCCAGCATCGATGGAGCCGTTCGCAGTGGCATGGAGTGCGCGGCGCTACTCTTGTCGGATAGAGAGGCATCGGAGGCAGCTTGAGGGTCGCGATCGTGGGCGCCGGGGTTGCCGGCCTCGCGGCGGGACGCACACTGGCCAAAGCAGGTGCGTCGGTGGTCATTTTTGAAAAGTCCCGCGCTCCGGGGGGCAGACTGGCAACTCGTCACGTAGGCGATTTTGTATTCGATACCGGCGCGACCAGCATCGCGCCCCGCGGCTTGGGTATCGAGGCGGTCATGTTGAAGGAACTCGACCGGTCGGAATTGATCGAAGTCGAAAAGCCAATCTTCACCCATGTGGGACTGCGTCCCATGCCCGGCGATCCCACCCGCAACAAAGTGCCCCGGTTCACCTACCGTCCTGGCAACAGTTACCTTGCCAAACTGCTGGCCGCCGGACTCGAGATTCGATTGAACACCACGGTCGATCATTTGGAGCGGCAGGATGGCAAGATCCTCGTCGAAGGGCAAGTCTTCGATCGGCTGATCCTAACGCCGCCGATTCCGCAGTCGTCTTTGCTGCTGTGGTCGCTTGGGGAAAGTCGTCCCGTCGCGAATGTTCGCTACCGGTCCTGCTTGTCGATCATGCTGGGATTTGATCAGGCGCTGCCCGAAACTCCCTATCACGCGTTGATCGATGTGGAGCAGCGTCATCCTCTTACGTGGGTGTCTTTGGAGTCGGTCAAATCACCGGATCGGGCACCGGAAGGCGGCTCTGCCATCGTTCTTCAGATGAGTCCG
This sequence comes from uncultured Armatimonadota bacterium, assembly GCA_946478935.1. The sequence continues at coordinate 5,280 of CAMLEL010000043.1, read as the reverse complement.
GCCTACAGCCAAGATCATTATCAAACCGATGACGAGAAGGTTTTGAAAGATGTCCTGCCGTGGGTCGTCCAACTGTTTGGACCCGCCTTTGCAAACCCCGTGGCCGTGGATACGAAACGTTGGAAATACAGTCAGCCGGAAACCATCGCCGTGTTTGAGTCGGTCAACCGTCAACCCAATGGTATCGTGCTTGCGGGCGACGGCTTGAGCGCCGGTCGCGTCGAACGTGCGTTCGAGTCTGGCCTGGAAGCCGCCGCACTGCTCTTGAGTGAAAGCAAATGAAGACTCTCGGCATCATGTCATGTTTCTGGCAGGTTCAGTCCATGCGCAAGCCAAGTTCACCGTGGAAATGTCGGGAAAGTCGGCCGGCACTGCTTCACTGAGTCAAAAGCTCCTGCCGGACGGAGGAAAGACCGTGGATCTCAAGATGGATTTGAAGGTCGGCAGCCAGACCCTATCGCTGCGTTCCCAAAACACGTACGATCGCACCGGAACGCCGGTTAGAAAGTTCTTGGATGCCAACATACCCGGCGGAGCCCTGCAGAGGCAGATCATCGCGACGTTCGATCAGCAGGGAGCGAACCTGGTGATGATCGATGGTGGCAAGCGGTCGACTCGAACCATTCCGCTGGTTGCCACGGCTCCACGATCGAACGTGAGCGAATTCTGGTTCCTGCGCGATTCGCCCAAGAGCGGCGAATCCTGCAAGAGCTACACATTCAACATGGATGCTCGGCAGTGGGAATTGCAGACGGTCGTCTATCGAGGCCGTAAGTCGATTCGAATCGGAGGTAAAACCGTATCCGCCCACGAGATTGAAACGATTGGCGATCGACCCTCGAAAGCCTTCGTCGACGATTCCGGATTGCCGTACCTGATCGAATCCGGACCGACAATCTTGCGGCGCGTTTAGGATAAAAGCATGAGTGAAAGTGGCGTGATTCGGGTTGCGGTAGTGGGCGCAGCTGGACGAATGGGCTCTGAAGTCCTGCGGACGGTGAGCCAAGAGCCGGGCATCGAGATTGTGCTCGCCGTGGATCGTGAGAAGGTTGGCATGAACTGCCGCGAGTTCGCCGGCGGACGAGCGCCAGACCTCGTCGTCCAGGACAAGCTCGGGGCCGCCCTGGACGGCACGAAAGTCGATGTACTCATTGATTTCAGCCATGCGAGCGGGGCCGCAACCCACGCCGATTCAGCCTTGAAACGTGGGGTTTCACCCGTGATCGGAGCCACCGGCATGGCCGATGCGAACTTGCGGGAAATTAAACTTCGTTGCCAAGAGACCGGCGTTTCGGGGATATACGTGCCGAACTTCGCCATCGGAGCGGTGTTGATGATGAAGTTCGCCGAAATGGCAGCCAAGTGGATGCCCGATTGCGAAATCATCGAACTGCATCACGATCGAAAGGAAGATGCCCCAAGCGGAACCGCGATGCGAACGGCCGAGATGATCCAGGAAGCCCGAACGGACTCACCTTCTCGAAAACCCCGAGCCGCGATCAAGGTGGAAGGCGCGCGTGGAGGCTCCTACAAGGACGTGAATATTCACTCAGTTCGATTGCCTGGATACGTGGCGCACCAGGAAGTTATTTTTGGACGCATTGGAGAAGTGTTGACGGTTCGTCACGACTCGATGGACCGTGTTTCATTTATGAGCGGTGTCGCACTTGCCACCCGTGAAGTGCGGTCAATCAATGGGTTCGTTGTTGGGCTGGACAAAATTCTCTTCCGCTAGCGCTTAAAGAATCGGGTCCAGAACCGAGATGAGGCGATCCACTTCCTCCAGAGAGTTGTAGTGCGCAAAACTGACCCTGGCGACGCCGGTGGCGGGGTCGATCCCAAGCCGTTCAAGCAAGCGAACGGAGTAGAAGTTCCCGGCTCGCATTCCGATTCCCGCATGCATCGCGGCGTTGGCGATATCCATTGGCGAGAGATCACCATGCAGAAAGGAGATCGTCGGCACTCGTGACGCATCAGCGCTTTCGCGGCCAATGATTTTCACTCTTGGCTTGGCCGCCAAGAAGTCCAAGAACCTTTGAGTCAATGGTGTTTCCAAGGCTTCCATGACCCGCCAAGCGGAAAGAACGGATTCCCGATTGAATGCATCGGAGCCACCCAGCCAATTGAGGTACGGCTTGAGCCCAAGCAAACCCGCGCAAGACTCATGATTTGCGCTTCCGAGTTCAAACTTGGCGGGTAGATAATCCTTGGAGAGGAAGTAGTGGTTTGGGCCGGTCAGCTCTGCAAATGCCTCATGCCGCCCAAAAAGCGCGCCGATGTGCGGACCAAACACCTTGTAGCAGGACATCACGTACCAATCGACCCCCAGGGCTGCGACGTCTACCGGAAGGTGCGGAGCATAGGCGACGCCGTCCAAAACGACTCTCGCCCCAACGCTATGAGCTAGTTTGATGCAGGGTTGAACATCCTCGACATGACCGAGGATGTTCGAAACGTGGACGAGGGCCAAGACCTTGGTGCGTTCGGTGATCAACCCGCGTAGAATTGCCAACTCGCAGACCCCAGTTTCTGGATTGGCTGGCCAAATCTTGACCGTCAGACCCCGCTGGACAAGTCTGGCCCAGGGCCCGACATTGGCTTCATGCCCGCTTTCCGCCACGATGATTTCATCGCCCGGCTTCAGGGCATCGGCGTAGCAATCCGCCAGCATCCGGCACAGCGTAGAACTGGATGATCCAAAGACCGTTCTGCCAACTTCATCACCGCCGAAGATCGTGTTCACCATCGCGTGAGCATCGGCAACGTTCTGGGTAGCTCTCGCCGAGGCTGGGTAGGCGGCGCCGGTTTGGACGTAGCTGGTGAGCATGTAGTCGCGAACCGCGTCGGCCACGCTTTGAGGGATCTGGGACCCGCCGGCGTTATCCATGTAGATTTCACCGTTGGAGAGCGAGGGGAATCGAGCCCGGATTTCGCTCAGAGAAGGGGTGGTGGCGGTCGGCATTCCGATAGGTTACCGGCAATCTGGCGGCCTATTTTACGGAAACCAGGTTGTCAAATGGCAGTCCAGATGACCGTTAGTATTGAGGGGTGAAACAATCAGGTCGTTGAAATCTGATCTTGGCCGCCGCCATCTTGGGATTCCAGAAAGGCGGCTTCCCGGGCCTCATAGATCGCTTCATAGAATTCCTGACCGTAATCCAGAGCGGACATGGACGCTTTGGCGCGGAAGCGGCCAGCGCCAAAATTGGCATGCTCGCCTCCGTCTTCCATGGCTTCCCAGACCGCGAGTTGTAAGCCTGCACATTGGTCGGCGGTTTTGGCCGAGCGAAAGTACTTGGCTACGATGTTGCCAGCCAAGGTCGCGCGGCCGCCAATCTGGGAGGTTAACCGGGGTCGCACGGTGAAGAACTGGCCGCTGGCAATCGGAGATCGGACGTCGGCGCAAAGGGAGAGCCAGGTGCGGTTTTGGTCCCGAAATCCGAGCTTGCCGGCGAAGGTGGTGCGGGTTTGGCGGCCATCGATCATGACGGTCACGTTTTGGCCGGATACGGGCCGGGCGAACTGAATCTCAACCGACCGGGTTTGGGGACTCAGGAGGGGGACGATTCCGAATGCGAGACACAGACTGGTCATGGATTCCTCTCCTCAGCAATACAGGAAGGGAAGGATCAAAAGTTTCCTCAATTTAGCCATCGCGCGATACTCCGGCGGGACGGGTCAATGAGCTGGCGGCAAAAAAAATGCAATGTCCGACCTCAGCCACAGGAATACAGAATACAATTTATAGATACAAGTGCACGCGGAATAACTCATTTGCACGGAGATAAAATCAATGACACATTTGGTGGTCTTTTATATTACATTGTGCTTTTCAACCTTGACAGATCCCATTCCGATGGATCTATTAGATCAACTAGGATTCGACAAATACGAGCGAGTCTCAGGGCCATTTGACCACGAGCAAAGGGAACGAATTCTATTTCGGCGAACAAATGATGGAACCTCACTCGATATCGGAGCAACGGGTCTTTCATTTCTGAAAGAGTCCATAAAGCCGCTGGTCGACGAAGAGCAATATGACAATATGGCGCTGGCGCTGTTCAAGCCGGACTCCCCTTCTGGCGTCGATCTTGGCTCGCATTCGCTTTGGTATTACGACAAGGGCTTTATGCGCACCAAGATCGTGGGCCGATACGAGCGGGTCGATGCTCAAATGCGAATGGGTGCGGATGTCATCAAATCCGGCGCGGTCGACCTCTCGGATCTTAGCGGAGGATAGTTTAACAATGATTCAATTAGCACTTATTTCAATTTTACCTCTCAGCCTTGATTCGGTTGAGCCTATCCCTATTGACTTACTGCATTCCTACGGTTTCGAGCTATATAAACGCATCTCTCCACCATTCGACCGTGAGCAGAGAGAGCGAATCCTGTTTCGCAGGGCGGCAGATGGGACTTCTCTACATATCGGAGTAAGGGGTTTACCTTCCCTCAAAGAGTCCATCACACCTTTCACGGACATAGAGCAACATGACAACATGGCGCTCTGGCTGTTCAAGCCGGACTCTCCTTCCGGCGTCGATCTCGGCTCCCATTCGCTTTGGTATTACAAGAAGGGCTTTATGCGCACCAAGATCGTCGGCCGATATGAGCGGGTCGATGCGCAGATGCGAATGGGTGCGGATGTCATCAAATCCGGCGCGGTCGACCTCTCGGATCCAAATCGACGGGAGGACGCCAAGAAGTTTGAAGTCGTTATGCGTCACGCACTGGCCCGGCTTGCACTGCGGCGTTTAAGCCCGACATCCGCCCTCACTATTAATGGAAAAAGCATTGCCCAACTGCGAGATGGCGCGACGGGACGGAAGTTCGTCCGACTAGATAGCTGGGCGTCGGCCAAAGGTTGGGGCTACCGCTGGAATTCGCTGACGGCAATGGCAGCATTGACAAAGGGCAGCCGCACGGTGTTGATTCCTTTGGCAGCCCGGTCGATCAAGGTGGATGGGTCTTGGAAAGACACGGGTGAAATTATCGTGATGAAGGACAGTGGGCTGTTTGTAAACGCAGCATCCCTTCCTTAGGGCATCGGGTCATGTGATGGAGGCGCGAAGGTAAAATCTCCCGTCGCTCCCCACTTCCATGGACCAGTCCCATATCCGCAACTTTTGCATCATCGCCCACATCGACCACGGCAAGTCAACCCTGGCCGATCGCCTCCTGCAGACGACTGGCACCGTCGCCGAGCGCGACATGGGACAGCAGATGCTGGACTCCATGGACCTCGAGCGGGAAAAGGGCATCACCATCAAGGCCCGCGCC
>CAMLEL010000042.1 GCA_946478935.1 uncultured Armatimonadota bacterium | reverse complement strand
GGCGCAGCGACCACTTTCTCAGCCGGACGATAGATATCCATCTTGAGCTCGAAACCCGGTGGGCGCGAATAAACGACATCGACATCCACCTTTGGAGCGAAAAATAGGGCTAGTGCGAAGATCATAAGTGTCCTAAAGCTTTGTCTTGATTCTAAAGGTGATATTCGGAACTGGAAGCAAAGATTCGTCTTTACGCATCGGTACCGAACTGGGTCCCATCAACTGCTGGATTTTGGCTTCCGCTTCCTTTATATACTCGGAAATCTGCCTTTCCATATCCAGTTTCATCTCGTCCATGTCGTCGAGTAGCCGAAGGATCAACTCGACACCGGCGAGATTGACGCCCATATCTTGGGTGAGATGCTGAATTCGACGAACTCGCATGATGTCGAATTCCGAATAAAGGCGGTTCTTTGCTCCGACTCGCGCCGGGACTACCAGTCCCAGTCTTTCATACTGACGAAGTGTTTGAGGGTGTACGCCACAGAGTTGAGCGGCGACTCCGATCATGTAAACGGGTTGATGCTCCATTCTCATTCAGCACCTCCGAGATTCGCGAGCTTCTCGAGCAATTCTCGTTGCTCCGAGGATGGTTTCTTGGGAACGGTGATACGAATCCTCGCCATCAGATCGCTGCGACTGCCCGACAGACGAGCGATTCCCTGGCCGCCGAGGCGAAACACCTGGCCGCTTTGAGTTCCTTCAGGAATCTTCATCTTGACGGTTGAGCGTAAGGTGGGCACGCGGATTTCCCCACCCAAAGCAGCAACAGTAAACGGCACGTCCACGTCAACTTCCAGATTCTCGTCGGAGGGTCTGAAACGATCGTCCTTCGCCCATTTGACCGTGACATATAGGTCACCGGCTTTGCCATTCGCGCCAGCTGCGCCCTTTCCGGGAACGCGTAGTTTCTTCCCGTCTGGGATGCCTGCCGGGATGGTTACCTCGACTTTCTTGGTAGTTGGAACGGTGCTTAATCCGTCGCGCGTGCGTTGGACATCCATTGTTTGATAGGTGAGGATTCTTTTGGTACCCGCGTCGACCTCGTTGAGCGGAATCTCGATCGCCTTTTCAATATCCCGCGGCCGGTTGGCCGCCAAATCCTCGAAATTAATGCCTCCGCCTCGAGCCTGGCCACCACTGAACCCGCCGCCGAAGAATTGCTCAAAGATCGATTCGAAGCCACCGCCGCCACCGCCGCCCCCAACATTGAAGCCAAAGTCTGCGCCGGGTGGGCCAGCGGTTTGAAACTGCCCAGCTTGTTCCCAATGCTCGCCGTATTGGTCGTAGAGTTTTCTCTTGTCGTCATTGCTGAGCACCTCATAGGCTTCGCTGACTTCCTTGAATTTGGCTTCAGCCGATTTGTCATTTGGGTTGACGTCAGGGTGAAGCTTGCGGGCAAGCTTGCGATAAGCGCTCCGAATCTCCTTTTCGTCCGCCTTTTTTGAAACTCCAAGTGTTGAGTAATAGTCCTTCGCCATAAGTCGCCCACTGAGGTGCTACATGAGTATATTACGCTCAAGTGCTTGATAGCGGTTCATGAATCTCGGGAATCCCTGTAGGGTCCCGATATAAATACCGATGTATTGAAGAGTGGATCTTCGAAGCCTCGAAATTAAGATCGCGAGAAGCGAGAATCTTCCGGTCTTGCCTCAAATTGTCAGTCAAGTCCTGAAACTGGCAGATGATCCCGAAGCTTCGGCGAGGGATATGGAAAGAATCGTGGAACGGGATTCCGCGATTACGGCCAAGATTCTCCGTGTCGCCAACTCATCATACTACGGCTTGAACCAAGTGCCCTCGGTTGCCCGTGCCATTAGTATGCTCGGCATGAATACGATTCGATCCTTGGTTGTGGGCGTGGCGTATCAGCAAGTTATCTCAGGGCGCCAGCAGGCCACGCAATTCAGCAAGCTTGAGTTTTGGCGTCACAGTTTGGGGGTGGGGACGGCGGCGCGCATCATTGCCAAGATGCGTCTGCCCAGTAAGGCGGAAGAGCTCTACGTGGCTGGCTTAATGCACGATGTGGGTCTCTTGGCGATGGAACGATTTCATCCTGTCGAACTGGACAAGTCGGTTTCCTATGCGGTTGAGCAAGGGCTCAAATTGCATGAGGCTGAGAACATCATGTTTGGCTTCGACCATGCGAGATTGGGTTTGCTTTTGGCTGAAAAGTGGGGCCTGTCCCAACTCGTACTTGATGCGATTCGGTTTCATCACGAACCGTTTGCGGACGATCGTAACGGTGCGACTACTTCAATCATTGCGCTCGCCAACGAGTTGGCGCACCAAAGCGGATTGACCAACAGTGTGCCGGCATTTCCCACTGAAGTCGATCGTGAACTTCTCGATACCGTTGGCCTGCCAATAGAGCAGCTTGATGTGATCAAGAATGTGATGGTGCTCGAGATCGCAAAGGCTGAAGAAGCCTTTCAGATATCGTAGTACACGCGCCGAGCGACCTCGGCGCGTGTACACAGGGGTCAGTGTTCCGCTTCGTGCGCTGCACGCTGCTTGGCATAATCGGCGATCAAGGACTGCTGTTCTGGATGCGGAAGCTCCTCATAGTGATCGACACTTTGGCGGAACCTGCCACGGCCCTTTGTGATCGATCGCAAGTCAAGTGCATAGCGCATCATCGTGGCCATCGGAACGGTCGCACGAATCCTCGTCTTGCCGGGTGCGATCGGATCCATACCCTGCATCCGGCCCCGCCGGCCGTTCAGATCGCCTACGACGTCGCCGACGGTGTCGTCTGGCACATCCACCTCGACTTCCAATACCGGCTCCAAAATCGTCGCCTGAGCCTTCTCAGCCGCCGCTCGGAGCGCGATCGCCCCTGCCGTCTTGAAAGCCTGCTCGTTCGAGTCTACGTCGTGGTAGCTACCGTCGTAAACCGTCACCTTGAAGTCGACCACCGGGTATCCGGCCACGAGGCCGTGGTCAGCGGCCTCTCGGATACCCTTTTCGATGGCGGGAATAAAGTTCTTTGGTATCGCGCCGCCAACAACTTTGTTGTTGAAGGAAAAACCCTCGCCTCGGCCAAGCGGCTCCAGTTCGATCCAGCAGTCTCCAAATTGACCCTTGCCACCCGTCTGCCGTTTATGGCGACCCTGGGCTTTTGCCGAGGTGCGAACCGTCTCTTTGTAGGGTACGCGTGCTTCCTCGATCTTGACGTTGACGCCAAATTTGGATTTCAACTTCTCGATGATCGTTTCCAAATGGATGTCGCCCATGCCCTCCAGGATTTCCTGATGTGCAACCGCATCTCGGGAGTGTCGGAATGTGGGATCCTCCTCCATCAGCCTTGCGATCGATGAACCAAGTTTGTCTTCGTCAGCCTTGGTTGCCGGAACGACAGCAATCCTGTAAATCGGCTCTGGAAAATCAATCGGCGGCAGCATGATCTTGTCCTTTGCGCTGCAAAGGGTGTCGCCGGTGTGAGTGTCTTGGAGCTTGGCAATGGCGCAGATGTCACCAGCAGTAACGATTGTCGCTGGCTCCTGCCCTTTGCCGTGTGGGAAGAACAGATTGTGAACCCGCTCATCTTTCTCCCGATTCACGTTCAGGACATGGTCATCTGCCTTCAGCGTTCCACTGAAGATCCGGACGAAGTTGATTTTCCCGACAAACGGGTCAGCCGTTGTCTTGAAGACAAAACCAGCAAGCGGACCAGTTGGATCGGGCTTGAGTTCCTTATCGTCAAGTGACTTCGGCATATCGACAGGAGACGGTAGCTCATGGATGATCCTATCCAAGAGAGTGGCGACGCCAATGCCGCTTGCGGCTGAACCTAGCAGCACCGGCACGACTTTGCCATGCTCGACGCCCACAAGAAGACCGTGTTCGATTTCCTCTTCTGAGAGCTCTTGGCCATCCAGATATTTCATTGCCAGTTCGTCGTCGCCTTCTGCAGCAGCGTCCATCATCTTATCGCGACGCTCGGCGGCTTCTGCCGTGTAGCCTGAGGGAACGTCCTCCACCTCCACGCCACGGTCCTTGCCTTTGTAAACCTTCATGTTCAGGAGGTCCAAGACCCCGCTGAACGCCGCCTGGTGCCCGATCGGGATCTGCACCCCGACCACCTTGCGCCCGTACCTCTCGTGCAGGGTGTTCATCAGCCCCTCGTAGTCGGCGTTGTCGCGCTCCAGCTTGTTGACGAAAATGCACTTCGCGAGGCCGTGCTCCTCGGCGATCTCCCACGCCAGCTCGAAGCCGACGTCCAAGTCTGCCTTTGCCTCGGTGACGATGATCATTGCCTCCACCACGCGCGCCACCCCGTGAAGGTCTCCGATAAAGTCGGGATAGCCGGGCACGTCGATGAGGTTGACCTTGACGCCATGCCACTCCAGAGGCACGACGCTTGCGTTGAGGGATATCTTGCGCCGGATCTCCAGGGGATCGAAGTCGGATTGGGTGTTTCCGGCGTCCACGCTTCCGACCCGGTCGGCCGCTCCGGCGGTGTAGAGCATGTGCTCGACCAGCATGGTCTTGCCGCTACCGCCGTGGCCTACAATGGCGACGTTTCTAATGTTCTCAGCAGAATACTGCTTCATGTGAACCCTCCTTTGGGTGAGAATCCAGCAGTCCTGGCGCCGGGCGTCAAAACCGCCTACCTCCATCTTACGCTACTGAACGGAATTTGAGGCAAGGGTAAGATCGGTCCATGCGTACTATCGGTCTGGTTTTGACGCTGCTTGTGGCTGCCTTTTGCCTAATTCCCTCGTCGGTGACGGCGCAAGAAACGGCAACGCGCGTGAAGTTTGATCCCAAGCGGAACCCGGCAAAAGACCTCGCCGAGGCCATCAAACTGGCGAAAAAGGAAAATCGCCGGATTCTGCTCGACGTGGGCGGTGAGTGGTGCAGTTGGTGCCACAAGTTGGACAAGTTCTTTGCAACCAATGTCGAGGCCGGAAAGATTTTGAAGGAAAGGTACGTTGTCGTGAAGGTGAACTTCAGCCCGGAGAACGAGAATCAGGAATTCTTGTCCAAGTATCCGAAAATCAAGGGCTATCCGCACTTGTTCGTCTTGGACAAGGAAGGGAAGTTGATTCACTCCCAAGATACTGGATTGCTCGAGACGGGGCCCGCCCACGACCCTGCCAAAGTCATTCCATTTCTGAAGAAGTGGTCGGGTTAACTGGTGCGCGTAACGGCCACCAAAAGTAGTCGAGCGGCTCTGGAACTCGCCAAACGAGCCTGATCACATGGCTTTCGTAAAAGCGGTTCAGGAAGTTTTATCTATGGTTGAGGTGTGCAGACGATGTTGCAGTTGAGGCGCAGGCACGCGGCATTGTCAATAGGTTCTGGGGCAGTTGCTGCTTCACTCGCCATAATATTTCCGCCGTTTGATGCCTGGTTGCTATCTGCGGCATTCCTACTTCAATTTATGATTCCGTACCTCATGCTTCGCGGGTTTCACATGGAAGTTAAAGAGTCTGAGAGGTGGCCCCGTAAGCACCAAACGATGTTTGTGCTATTGGTTGCTGCGTCCGTGACTCTCTTGGGGAAACTACTGCCGGTACTCCAGGTTCCGATGCTGGTTGTTGCTGCATGGGCCTGGTTCTTTGCTTATCTGCACAGCATTCGGGCGCCATTCGCCCTGACAGATTGATCTTCGCGACTTGGTAGCGGGGTTGAACTTGATCGAATGAGGGAGGGCGGTCCCGGGACCGCAAAAGGATCGCCAAAGATCATATCGTAGGAGCCCAATGTTCTCGGACACTAGTCCCGGACTTTTCAGGATGGAACCTACGAAATGAACAAGAATCTGTTTTCAACCCTTTTTGTTGGCGCGACTCTCGTCACTGCTTCGTTCGCCCAAGGTGGCGCTTCCGCCAGCCACTACTCCTCGAGGGGCTACACCCAAACGACCTATCTCAGCAAGCCCGGTCTGAGCGGAATGTTTACCGTCTCGCAAGACGCCGTAACGAGCCAGGGCAAGAGCCTCGGCATCATGGCCCAAGGCAACGCGATGGGCTGGCTTCCCAACGGCAACCTCGTCGCCTACGTCGGCGACTACCAGGAGTGGCACGGCTTGGTCAATCCGACCAACGCTTCGCTGAACGGAACGGGATACGCCGGCGGCTGGTTCACGGCCCGACGCATGGAGTATTCGTTCGGACCTGGTGGGATACAGATGGTATCGAATGTCCAAGGTCAGATGTTTGTGGAGTCCACTCTGGAGAACCCGGCATTCATCGACCGATCGTCGGATAACGATCACTTCACACTGACTTTGCCTGGCCTTGGGATGATCTTCTCCGTCAAGTCAAAGTACGGCGGCAAAATCGGCTTCGAGCCGACCGGCACGGGCGCGATGGCGTTTGCTGCGAACGGCCAAATCGAAGGCCTTTTCGAGATCGGAACGCCCGTCAACCCAGCTAGCTGGATGGGCTGGATCACCAGTTCCAACACCGAAGTCGTCAAGAACTGACCTTAGTTTCTAGGAGATAGGACGGGTGCCGCTGGTTGCGGTACCCGTTCTTCGCGTCTTCAACCTGCCACAATCTTCGTAGAAGGTAAGTGGCGATGAGTTTGAGTCCGGTTTATCCTCGAAGAAAGACGACACCCTGCCGCATTGGTCCGCTTACGATCGGATCCGGTCATCCCGTGATGGTTCAATCTATGATCACGGAAGAGACGCGCAATGTGGATGCTTGCGTGGAGCAGATCATCGACTTGCATCGGTCTGGCTGCGAGTTGGTCAGGGTTACAACTCCCACGCTCGGTGAGGCGCAATGTATGGAAGAGATTCGCGCCAAAGTTACGGAGCGGTACGAATATGTTCCGCTGACCGCTGACGTCCACCATCAAGGTACGGACATCGCAGTCGAGGCGGCGAAGCACGTCGATGAGGTCCGGGTGAATCCGGGGCTCTTTGTTTTCAAGCGACATGGCTCACGGGGGGCGGATATGCGAGGTCGTGCCGAGGACGCTTCAGTCGACCAACTGCGAGCCGAACTTGCATATTCAGAAGCGGAAGAGTCTGAAGAGCTTGCTGCGATCGAGGAGAGCTTTGTACCCGTGATCGAAGCTTGCAAGGCACATGGCCGGGCCATGAGAGTTGGAGTCAATCACGGTTCGCTTTCCGAGCGCTTGCTGGTGACCTATGGAGACACACCTGACGGAATGGTTGCCAGCGCGATGGAGTATCTCCGACTTTGCGAGAAGCACGGATTCACGAACTTAAACATCTCGGCCAAGGCATCTCGAGTTCCGGTTATGGTTGCGGCAAATCGGCTGATGGTTGCTGCCATGGAGAGGGAAGGCATGGCTTATCCGCTTCACCTCGGAGTCACAGAGGCAGGGGACGGTGAATATGCCCGGATCAAGTCGACCGCTGGAATCGCAACTCTGCTACTTGAAGGCATCGGTGACACGATCCGAGTTTCGCTTTCGGAAGATCCCAAGAACGAAATCCCAGTGTGTTACGACATTCTCCAGTCTTTAGGACTGAGAAAGACCAAGGTCGAATACATTGCCTGCCCGTCGTGCGGAAGGACAAAGTTTAATTTGCCGATTGTGCTGAACCAGGTTCGGGAAGCGACCAAGCATCTTGTAGGCCTGGATATAGCGGTCATGGGATGCATCGTGAACGGCCCCGGAGAAATGGCCGATGCTGACTATGGATACGTGGGCGCGGCCGGCGGAAAGATCACGCTCTATCGCAAGCGCGAGATCGTTAAAAATGGGATTCCCCAAGAGCGGGGAGTCGAGGAACTGATCAATCTCCTAAAAGAAGACGGCATTTGGGTCGAGCCTACTGGCGAGCCAAAGCTGATGAAGCGCCTTTCGGTTGTTTAGAATCCGCTAAACTGGCCTTTGATGGGATCGCAATCGAGTGGACCGGCAGAACGCCTCATCGATGGCGGTGTGTCTTCGGGGTCCATCGTGGATCTGGTTGCCGTGGGCTTTTCTCGTAGTACCGCCGATGCACGCCAATCTGTGGAAATGGCCCAGGCCATTCTTCACCGGTATGCCAAGCTGTCGGCCCTTGCAGAAGCCAGTCCAAAGGAGCTTTCTGATTTCACCGGTTTCGACCGATCGGAAGTGCTGAGGGCTCAAGCGCTGATTGAACTGGGTCGCAGGGTGGGACACACGAAGCGCGGGGCTCTCGATGAAGTTGAACAGCCCGAAGATATTTACCGCCGACTCTCGTACCTCAGGGACGAAAAGCGTGAACACTTCATGGTCATCCTCCTGGATTCCAAATCTCAGATTCAGCGAATCGCGCCGGTTCATATCGGCACGATCAACATGAGCATTGTCGGAGCACGCGAGGTATTCAGGGAGGCCATCCGGGAAGGCGCCAGCTCGATTATCGTTGCCCACAATCACCCGAGCGGAGACCCGACGCCCAGTCCCGAGGACATCCAAGTGACATCGAAACTTGTGGAGGTGGGCGAACTACTAGATATTCCTGTTCTCGATCACATCATTATCGGCTATGACCGATTCACAAGCTTCAGCCGAAAGGGCCTCTTATGCAAACCAACTGGGATTCCATCATCACCGAAATAAAGGATCAAGCGCTAAAAATGCATGAAGCGCGTGAAGCTGGCCTTGGCCTTTGCCGCTCGTTGATTCAAAAGTCGGCGAAGTGTATTCGTCACGTTCATCGGCATCAGTTCGATGAAGCCAATCGCTTGCTAGAGGATGCCAAGCAGACCGCAAAGCAGGCCCGCGAAGCGCTTGCACCACATCCCGCCTTGTACCATGCTGGCTATCTGCATGATGCAGAAAAGGAACTGGTGGAAGCCGCAGCCGTCTTGGCGATTGTCAACGGCGGTGAATACCCTTCGCCATCGACCCTTGGTGCAGGTGCGATGAGCTACTTGAACGGCATGGGCGAGGCAGCGAGCGAAGTGCGGCGGTACTGTCTCGACGAGATGCGGAAGGGAAACCTACAGGTCGCCGAAGGCATTCTCAGTCAGATGGAGACCATTTACGACGATCTGATCACATTCGACTTCTCAGATGCGATGACCGGAGGTCTCCGCCGGACCTGTGACGCCCTCCGCGCGGTTATCGAGCGGACAAGGAGCGACTTGACCGCAACGGTCAGTCAGCAAGCGCTGGTCGACGAGTTGCGGGCCACCCGAGCCAGCCTGACTCCGTGATTTACTCGAAAGGCAGGTTTACGGGTGGTTGGGGCCGATCGATTGGCTTACGAGCCGTCTCCTTCGGTCCACGAAAGTCAGCAAGGGTCGCAATGTACGTGACGACCATTAAGAACAGCGGAACGGCAACGATCATATTGGGTTGAGAGCGTCCACCGACGATCATCGATCCAAGTTTGGCGACGTCGCTGCCTTGCAGGATCACCCACGCCAGCAGCAGGCACCAAAACACTAGGATCGGCCAACCCTTTGACTTCTGCCCCAATACAATGTGGCCGAGTCCAGGCAGGAAGAGGGAAAGGAGCATCGCAGCATTTCGGCTGGCCATCGGGATCGCGCTCTCGTCCAGGGTGCTTAGCATTTGACCTGAGTCGGAAGTATTCACCCCGAGAGCCGCCACTGCCAGTTTTCGCTCAATATTGACGTTCTTGGGATCGAGCTTAGCGGCTCGTCGGTAGTAGGCAACCGCTTTACCAAGCTGCCGCCGCTCGGCATAGTCATCACCAACCATCTCGAGGACTGTCGGTGACGTGGGTGCGCTCTTTGCGGCTTGTTCCAAGAGCCGCTGAACCTCGGCTTTGTTGCCCCGCATCTTCTCAACTCGTGCCTGTTGTATCAGCTTTTCCGCAGTTTCCTGTTGTTCTGGAGTTGGAGGTTCGGTGCTTTCCGGAAGATCGATCTCAGTGGAGTTTTCAGTCTTGCGGATAAGGGCGGACTTCTCAGCGACGAGGGCTTGCAGCTCGGCCATGTCGACGCGGCCCTTTGTTTCTTTCGTCGAGCGTTTTGATGTGGGTTGCGGTTCCGGCACTGCGTTTTGAGCCAGCTCACCACCGGCCAGTTTTGCCACATCGATATTTAGGAGCCCCTGCAACTCCCGAACCCGCTGCTGAAGCTGTGTCCGAACTTCCGGGTCTTCGGTTGAATAAAGCTGGCCGCTGACCCGAGCGAGTTCAGCGCGCCGTTCACGCAGTTCAGAGTCTGTCAGAGGCGTGACTGTTTCTTCGCCGGAAGTGGAAACCTCGGATGCCGTTGAAGAGCCGAGTTCATCATGAATCTGGGAGATCCGTGCAGAGAGGGCGGTTCGTATGTCAGGATCTGACACCGTACTGAGCTTCTCTTGGAGGCGCAACAATTCGGCCCGGAGCTCGGACTTGGGATCGACGGA
>CAMLEL010000041.1 GCA_946478935.1 uncultured Armatimonadota bacterium | reverse complement strand
AGCCACCTGCAAAAACTGTCGACGAGTAGGAGGAAGGGAAGACTTGGAACTCATGGTGATATGACCTTACTTTAGCCGACTCATTCACAGAGCCGATGTGATTTGCGCTTCGAAAATCAAATTCGACTAGCTTTTTGGGAAATCTCGAGGTGTCCAACTCGGAAGGTTCCGGATGGAATCGCGCGCCTCCGCGGAAGTTGGAATCCCCCACCTTTGAAAAAACGGGGCCAGATTCCTGCCGACGACTTTTGAATAGCGCGTCATAAACTGGTCCCGCTTCTCCAAATCGTTCTTCGGCATCGGACCCGCATCGGGACCTTCATAGCTTCGGAGGTACTTCTTCATCGAATCCCAACCGAATCCTTCGATCAGCTGGGCGTATAGAGTCAACGCTAAGAAGGGTTCGCGCTGCCATTGGGCAAAGTCGCCGCCTTTGGCCAAATACGCCTGTACTTTTTGACGTTCCGAACCAATGCGATCCCAGATCCCTCGCTTTGCGATCTTCTCCATTAGAAAAAGGGAATAGAGATTGCAGGTCACCTCGCCGGTGCCGCTGAACGTCCATTCACCCTTTTGGTGGTTGTGCCCCAACTCGTGCCAGTGGCCCCAGGTTCCCTGGGTGGTCAGTTGATCCACGCTGAGCGATAGTTCGATGGACTTGTCCATCCAAGTCATGATGGGATAGCCCGAATGCATGTAGCCAGCGCTGATTTGCCGATCACATACAATGCGCTCGGGCCGGTCCGGGAGCGGACGGCCGTCCAGTTCCTGATAGAGACCGAGGGAACGATCCCACAGATTCATCAAAGCGACCGGATCGGTGACCTTTCGTGCATCCTCAATCGGAACGCTAAAAATGACTCTGTCGGATCCAATCTCCGCCCACGGAGCGTTTGACTTGAGTTGATTCTGCCACTGCTCTGGCGTTGTTTGACCGTGCACATATCGAGCCGACCGGATGACGTTTGACAGGGTTAGCTTGAGCGGCGGATTCTGGTACGGCCGATCCACGACGATGTAGATCAGACCACCGAATGGGCTCGTAATCTTCGTTGTGGGGGGCGCGAGCGGCTTGCGAACCATGATGTCGGGATGACGCTCCCACTTCTCCAAATGCCAGAGGCTGTCCGAGTGACATCCGATTTGGACGTTCACGCCGGTGAGCACAAGCGGAACCTCGACCTCTACGGTTTCTCCCGGCGCCGCATAGTAGCCCGTGCTCACCCACTGGCGAGTATCTAACGGCACTTCAACCTTGGCCTCGACTCGCGGCTCGTTCGATGCAACGGCGCCAGGGAAGTCCTTCGCCCCCGGATCAGGCGTAATCTTGGCCCGGCCGCTCTCTAGATCCAAATGACCGATCGTGAGTGCCAGTCGAGCGATTCCATCTGCGCCGGTCAACGGAGAAGCTTTCGACGGTATCTTGGCGTTGACCAACGATACGCGCTTTCGAACATCAGCGTTAAACGGCACTTGCGGCGTCGTCGAGCGAAGAGCCGCCATGATCACGGAGGCAGCCTGGCGTCCGTCGCGATCCAAGTTTTCCAGCGCCAATGATGCATTTAGCGACTCGCTTTCTTTCAATTCAAGAGTCGGGCGCACGACCTCGGCTGTGCCATCGCTGAAGGACAGTCCCGCCCGATGCAGGAGCCGTTGCATCGGCATTTGGGTCGCCAGATCCTTTCCCGGATTGAGCTGCATCCAACCCCATGGAGTGTGCGCCGTGACCAGCCCACCCCCGTTGGCAACGTAGTTCTCCACGGCTGGACTATCAAAACTTGCTGGCAGAACAGCCACATCGACCGACCTCAAATCCATGGCGAGACTGTCGCGATGGAGAGGATGGGTTGCATATCCCAGGCCTTCGATCCACTGCCGGTCCTCTCGATTCAGGTAGCCCACGCGCGGTTTCCCCGTCCGGGAAGATGTCCACTGCAGGACATTCGCCAATAGCCTACCGGTGTCTCCTTCTCGCTGGCTGTCCAAGCTCAAATAGCCGCCATGGCCAAACGCCACGACCTTGCCTTTCCCGAGACGCCCACCAGATGCGACGGGTACCAGGTTTCGTCCGTCTTGGCCCGTCAAAAACGGAACTGCCGTTGGCGAGATCGCACTGACAACGCCGGGAAGTCCGGGCCGCGCGACTTTAGTAACTCCCTTCGTGAGGAACGACAGGTCCTCTTGAGGAGAGAAAACTGTGACGCCGAGAAAACACAATGAAAGCAGCATTGTTGGACTCTTTATACGAACATGCCCTAAATCTGTCGCAAAACCTGCCGGCGACTCCCTCCGCGATTGACCGCGTGGCCAAGGCCACGTCGGTCGAAGCGGCCCGATGGGCATTCTCCCAATGGAACCTGCGTGCTCGAGCCGCGCAAAAGTTCGACCTGGCCCACCAAATGTTGTTTGACCGCGATGGCCTCGAAATGGCTACTCACGAACGCGTGGCCACCTATCATGCTGGCCTGTTTCCCAAGAATGAACGGATTTTGGATCTTACGACGGGCATCGGCGCGGACCTCATTGCCCTTGCCAGACGTGGACCCGCGATCGGGTTTGAACTCGATGCCGTTCGCGCTGAATACGCCCGCCACAACCTACAAGTGAACGGGCTGCAAGCCGAAGTCTTGACGGTAGATGGCATGGAAAATCCGAAAGCCGACTACTACTTCGCCGATCCATCTAGGCGTTCCAAAGGCACACGAACATCCGACCCGGGCCAATTCGAACCCGATCCATCTTTGCTTGTTCGGCAATTCTCAGGCGCTCGCCTTGGAATCATCAAGCTGAGCCCGATGCTTCCTGACTCGTACTTGCAGAGCCTCGGATCAAGAGTCGACTTTGTGAGCTTCGGGGGTGAGTGCCGTGAGGCCCTGGTTCACGTGGGTAAGGATGCTGAACATGGACGATTTGCGATACAAATCGAAACTGGCGCTTGTCTGGCCGCTAACGACAGTTTCATTTCGGGAGTCGAAGAGCCCGATCGCTTCTTGTTCGAAGCGGATCCCGCCGCAATCCGCGCAAATGCCCTGGCTGAACTCTGTCGGATCCACGAACTTAGACCTCTTGCGGATTCGAATGGGTATCTGACCGGCCCCTCTCCCACCGAATCGCCCTGGCTTCGAGGCTTTCGGGTGCTGTGGCACGGTCGATTTGACTTGCCTAGCCTAAAACGAAAACTCGCGGAATTACGGTCGCAGACACCCGTCTTGAAGCAGCGGGGAGCGGGTCAGGATCTGCAAAAGCTTCAAAAATCTTTGATCCTGAATGGGGAACGACCACTTCAGGCTGCATTCTATCGGGTTGGAAAAAGCATCCGGGTCACCGTATTAGATGTAGCTTGGTAATCTTGCGTGCATGGCCAACGCGACGTTTTTGGACTTGGATCCTTCCGCGTTCGGCCTGCCGAGCGCCCTTTGCGACGATATCGCATTGATCAATCTGGCCCTGGGTACGGTGCTGGCCGAGCAAGAAGGAGCCTGGATTTTAGAGTCCTGCCAAGGGATCATGGCGGGTAAGGAAATTCGCGGAGAAGACCCGAACCGCATTGAAAAGGTCGCTCGCGCGTTCACGGTGTTCTTTCAAGTCCTGAACGTGCTTGAGCAAAAGGCAATCGTGGCCGCCAATCGACGATCAGAGGTTCGGCGTGAGTCCATCGCTGACGTATTCCGCAACCTGCCTCCCGAGTCGGTCCACCTTGAGAGACTCTCAGTGGTTCCCACCTTCACCGCTCATCCAACAGAGGCCAAACGTCGTGCGGTCCAAGAGAAGATCTACCGAATCGCAGAGGTTTTGGACAGCGGACCGCAAGGATTGGGTGGACTGGCCGCACCGCTGGACTTGGAGCAAGCCCAATGGAGAGAGATTCATCAACTTCTCACCGAGCTTTGGCAGACGGACGAAATGCGGGCCAAGACTCTGAGCGTTGCCGAAGAAGTGCGAAACGTCCTCTTCTTCTTCGAGCGGACGGTCTTACAGGTTGTCCCGTGGCTCATCGAGGACGTCGAGCGCTCCCTTGGAGCACCATTAAATCAGCCGTTCCTGCGATATCGGTCTTGGGTGGGTGGTGATCGCGATGGCAATCCAAACGTGACGCCGGAGGTCACTTGGTGGACCCTCCTCGAACACCGGCAGCTTGCGCTCAACGCACTGTTCGAATGCGCCTTTCGACTTCGACGCGAATTGACGATGTCCACCCGCCGGGTGGGCGTTTCGGATGAATTCGCCCAACGACTTGCCCAAACCGAAGCCGCCGCTCCGCTGAGCGAATATCAAGCCTCGCGTTATGGCCAGGAGCCATACGTCAGAGCGTGCCTGTGCATCGAGCAGGCGCTGAAGCGCGAGATCGACGCGAAGCGGTTTGACCCTTCGATTTCGAACTGGGTTCGGGACATGATCGCGGAGATGGAGGCCAGCCTCTGCGCCAACTTGGGCGAGCCCATCGCCCGCTCGGGGACCTTTTCGAGGCTCAAGTGGCAACTGGCTTGCTTCGGCTCTCACCTTGCGGCATTGGATGTTCGGCAGCACAGCCGAGAGCACGAGCGAGCCTTCGACGAGATTTTCACTGCCTCGAATGTGCAGGCCGAACCCCTGTACTCCCAGCTGGACGAATCTCAAAAAGTCGAGCTGCTTTTGAAAGAATTGAATAATCCCCGGCCGCTACTGCCCGTGGGTTTCAAAGGTTCCCCCGAGGTTCGAAGAGTCGTCGAAGTCTTCGCCGTGCTTCAACGTGCCCTGAAGGAGCTTGGCCGGGAGTCTATCGGAACCTTTATCGTTTCGATGACGCATGGCGTGAGCGATATCCTCGAGGTTTTGCTTCTCGCCCGGCAGTTCGAGATTGGCGTCGGATTTGAGTTAGGTCCATTGACTGTCGCGCCTTTGTTCGAGACCATCGAGGACCTTGCCCATGCCGATCAGGTGATGGACAGACTTCTATCGACTCCGATGTATCGCGACACGCTGCCCGTTGTGGCCGGCAAACCCGTCGCCGAAGTAATGCTCGGATACTCGGACAGTAGCAAAGATGGGGGCTACTTTGCCGCGAACTGGGCGCTCCAAGAATCGATTTCCAGACTTTCCAAGATGGCGAATGAGCATGGGGTAGAAGTCCAATTCTTTCATGGACGAGGCGGAACGGTCGGTCGAGGCGGTGGCCGGGCCAATCGGGCGATCTTGGCCCAGCCGCGCCACTCTTTCTCGGGCCCGATTCGCTTCACCGAACAGGGAGAGGTCATCTCTTTTCGGTATGGATTCCCGGCCATTGCCCACCGCCATCTGGAACAAATTGTCAGCGCGTGTCTGCTCGCTCTATCAGGTGAGGGCGAGTTGGAATCGGAGCCTCACCGGGAACTCTTCACCCGCTTAGCCAATGCCTCGAAAGAAAAGTACCGACGACTGGTCTACGACACGCCGGAATTCTGGGAGTTTTATTCCAAAGCCACACCGATCGACTCCATCCAGTTTCTGACGATCGCATCTCGACCGGTTTTCAGACCGGGATCGGGCGCGGAAGGTGTCGAGGGATTGCGGGCCATCCCGTGGAACTTTGCATGGGTTCAGTGCCGAATCGGGCTGCCCGGTTGGTTCGGACTTGGAACTGCGCTGGAATCTGAAGACTTGCCCCTTCTGCGAAACGCATACCAAAGCTCCCGGTTCTTTCGCACGGTCGTCGACAATGCCCAACTGGAGCTCAAGCGCGCGCACCTGCCGACCGCCGAACTCTACGCATCCCTCAGTCCTGTGTCGGCAGAAGTCTTCGAGACGATTCGCAATGAGATGGATCGGACCTTGAAAGCGGTGTTGGCGGTAACAGGGGCGGCGGAGGTTCTGGAATCCGCCAAAACGGTTCGTCAAACTGTAGACTTCCGGAACCCCGTGATCATGCCCTTGAATCGCCTTCAGGTGAAGCTCATGCAAAGGTGGCCAGATCTTTCTGAGGAGGAGCAAGCAGGCGCGTGGCGGGACGCCATGCTGCAGACTATCGCAGGCATCGCAGCCGGTATGCAAAGTACTGGCTAGCTCTCCCGTGGAGGCGACTGTTTCATTCGCTCGATCGCAATAAAGACCGTCTTGTCAACCAGCGCCCGGGCGTACGTTCCGTCCGCTCCTTCCTTGACGAGTCGATCGGCAGCCGCCCGAATCCTCCCCGCGGTCTCATCGCCAGTGGCATCCATGAGCATTGCCAAGTCGAGCAGACGCATATGATGCTCCTGGATGACTCCTGGAGTCACCGTTTCATGGCGAGCCTGGGCAATTGCTTCGCGCACCGCTTCACTTTGTTCATCGTTTGGCTTGTCGGCATGGCTCGTGTGCGCCTCATACATTTTTTCCAACACGGGGTTGGCGGCCCCAAGTTCGATGCGCCAAGGTGCAGTCGGATCGAGGAAGAGTATTTCCTCCGGCGTCTTTTCTTTACGCTTGTCGGGCTTGATTGCAAGGGCGGGATGAGGGACTTCCTCGGCCTGGTCTAAAAGCGATCGCCAGAACGCAAGGGCTTCGGGAAGGGTTCCTGACCGGTTCTTTTCAATAGCCCGACGAATTCGGAATTTTGCGAAGGCCGGATCGATCGCCGCGGAAACATAGGGTGGGTTTTGGCGATCGCTCATCGCTGTCACGCGCTTGGCGGCTTCCTCAAGGCTCGTGGAATCGTCTGATGCCCGCTTCACGCCATAAGATTCGTTGATGAAGGCGGTGAGCCATCGAACTCGGTCGCCGCGCTGAACGCCAATGGTGATGGGCGTGTCACCGACTGCATCGGCAGACATCATGAAAGCCGCCTCGAATGCCCGTTTCGTCCCAGACTGTTCGGACGACTCTTCCAACTCAGTCGGGCGGACTCCTGCCTTTTCCAGGATCCACAGAATTCGGCGGAGGGCCTTCCGGTCGGCCTTGCCTTCCAATCCGCGCTCCAACTCGGCGATCGTGTCGCAAAGCTGCTGTTCCGGTTCCCACTTTGCGAGTCGTTCGAGTTCATCCCACCGCCGGTTTTTGATGGCCTCAGTCCATTCCCTTCTCATCCCGGAGATTATGAACGGGTCAGCCTGGCTTAACATTTGTCGGCGAACTTGAAAATGGACCCATTTCCAGAACTCTTAACAAACCCTTAATGGTGCGCCGGTAGCTTTCCACCGTCCGCATTCGATTATTCGGAGGACGTCTAATATGATGAAATCAAGTTGGAAATCCACACTCGCCGCCGGGCTCTTCGCTGGAGTCATCGGCATCATGTCCGGATGCGGACCGAGCGACTCGACCGCTGGCAGCGCGACCGGAGGCAGTAGCCCTGCCAACCTCTCCGGCGAAATTGAAATCGATGGAAGTTCAACCGTCTATCCGATTTCTGAAGCCGTGGCCGAAGAGTTTCGGAATGTAAATCAATCCGTCAAAGTCACGGTTGGCACATCGGGGACCGGTGGCGGATTCAAGAAGTTTTCGAACGGTGAGATTGATATCACGGGAGCGTCGAGACCCATCGAAGAGAAGGAAATCGAGGCTTGCAAAGCCAACGGGATCGAGTTCATCGAAATCCCGATCGCATTCGATGGTTTGTCGCTTGTGGTGAATCCTCAGAATGATTTCGTTTCCGATATCACGATCGACGAACTGAAGAAGATCTGGCAGGATGGCAGCACGGTCAAGACCTGGAAGGACGTGAAAGCCGAGTGGCCCGCCGAACCGATCAAGCTCTACGGCGCAGGCACTGACTCGGGAACGTTCGATTACTTCACCAAGGCAGTCAACGGAAAGGAGAAATCCAGCCGGGCCGACTACCAGGCGAGCGAAGACGATAATGTTTTGGTTCAAGGAGTCGCTGGCGACAAGTATTCGCTCGGTTACTTTGGATATGCCTACTACGGTGAAAACAAGGACAAGCTCAAACTCCTGAAAGTGAACGGCGTGGAACCCACTCCGGAGACAATCGCCAATGGCACCTACACCCCTCTCTCCCGACCCTTGTTTTGGTACGTGAACAAGGCGTCACTGGATAAGCCCCAGGTGGCAGCGCTCTTAAAGTTCCTGCTTTCCGAAAGCAAAGAAATCATCCAGAGCACGGGGTACATCATTCTGCCCGATGCTGCCTACACCGCCGCCCAATCTCGAATCGACGGTAAGAAGACCGGGACTCTCTTCAATGGCGCTCAGCCCGGAATGAAGATCGAAGACATTCTCAACCAAGAAACCAAGTCGTAAAATGTCATCGATGCCCGTCGACGCCGCTCACACCGGGCCGATTCCTGTTTCTATCGTCAAGAAGAAACATCGGCCCGGCGAGGCTCTCATCAAGTTCCTGTGCCTGCTTTGCGCAGGTATCTCGATCGTAACGACGGCGGGCATTCTTGCGATCCTGATCCGCGAGAGCATCGCCTTCTTCTCCAAAGTTTCGCCCGCCGAGTTCTATACCGGCACCAAATGGGCACCAACCTTCGACCCGCCGAGTTACGGAATCCTGCCTTTGGTGAACGGCACGATGATCATTACCATCGGCGCCGCAATCATCGCCTTGCCGCTCGGCTTGCTGTCTGCGATCTACTTGAGCGAGTACGCATCGCCAAAAGTGCGCCGTATTGTGAAGCCACTTCTCGAAATCCTCGCGGGCATCCCGACGGTCGTATACGGCTACTTCGCGCTGTTCAAGATCACTCCGGCGCTCAGATCGGTTTTTCCCAGTGTGGAAGTCTTTAACGCTGCTTCCGGCTGCATCGTGGTCGGCATCATGATTCTTCCCCTGGTTTCGAGCCTGTGCGAGGATGCGCTCAATGCGGTTCCAAAGAGCCTCCGCGAGGGTGCCTATGGTCTGGGAGCGACCAAACTTGAAGTGACGATGAAGATCGTGGTTCCCGCCGCCCTCTCGGGAATCATGGCGGCATTCATTCTTGCCTTGTCCCGAGCCATCGGCGAAACGATGGCAGTGACTCTGGCGGCTGGACAGACGCCAAATCTGACCCTCAATCCCGCTGAAAGCATCCAGACCATGACCGCTGTGATCGTACAGATCAGCAAAGGCGATACTCCCGCTGGGAGCATCGCATTCCAAACCATCTTTGCAGTTGGTGTGACACTGTTTGCGATCACGATGATCTTGAACCTCATTTCGGCCCGAATCGTGAGGAAGTACCGGCATGTCTATAGCTAGATCGACTCTGTCCAGCGGGATCAGCTCCAAGCGGAAGTTCAAAGATCGGCTGTTTTCCACGTGCTGTGCCATTGCAATCCTGATCGCGATGGCGGTGCTGGTTTATCTCCTCGGTTCGATCGTGGTGGACGGTGCTCCTCGGTTGTCGATGGATTTTCTCAACCGCTTTCCTTCCCGATTACCGGCGCGAGCGGGGATCAAGGCGGCCCTGTTCGGCACCCTTTGGGTTGTGGGACTGAGCGCCGTATTTGCCGTGCCCATCGGCGTCGCGGCCGCAATCTATTTGGAAGAACTGACGGTTCGCAAGAATCGCGTTACCGAAATCATTCAAATCAATATCGCGAATCTGGCGGGTGTGCCATCGATCGTCTATGGATTGCTCGGACTCGCTCTCTTCGTCCGATGGCTCGCATTCGACCGGAGCATTCTGGCGGGCGCGCTCACGATGGCGCTGCTCATTCTTCCGATGATCATTTTGGTCTCGCAAGAGGCTCTTCGGGCCGTGCCAAAGAGCTTTCGTGACGCTTCGCTTGCCCTGGGTGCGACCCGTTGGCAAACGATTCGTCGGCAGGTTTTGCCCAATGCCGCACCGGGCATCTTCACGGGCATCATCCTTGCCGTTTCCCGAGCGATTGGCGAAACGGCGCCTTTGATCACGATTGGAGCAGCAACCGCCTGGTTCGTTCCTTCTAAGGTCACCGACAGCTTTACCGTGTTGCCCATTCAGATCTTTGACTGGTCCAGCCGTGCCCAAGTGGGTTTCCATGAGAATGCCGCCGCCGCCATCCTCGTTCTGCTGATCGTCCTTGTCTTCCTGAATTCGATCGCGATCATCCTCCGCGCCCGGTCACAGAAAAAAGCCGCGTAGCAACCGGTGGCATGGGCGTCCCGCCCATGTGTGTCACGACCGTCCCGGTCGTGAGCATCAACAATGCTGCCAAACGAGATAAACTCCGCCCATGCGTGCCGAGTCCCTCGACTTCCTCAAAGCCATCGTCAATATCCCGTCTCCATCAGGATACGAAGAACGAGCGGCTGAGATCTATCGGGAATACACGAACGGCTTTGCGGACAAGGTCTGGACCGATGTCCACGGCAACGCCTACGCCGCCCTCAACCCCGACGCCGAAATGAAGGTCATGCTCGCCGGGCACATGG
>CAMLEL010000040.1 GCA_946478935.1 uncultured Armatimonadota bacterium | reverse complement strand
ACAAAGATTTCATTCTTAGGTACCGGATCTCAACGGACGAAGTTCAAGATGCCTTCATTACCCACATGGGAGAAAAGGGCGGTTTCTTCACCTTGATCCTGATGCCTCCGAAGGCGCCGCAGGCTCAGCAGATCGCTCCGAAGGAAGTGATTTTCGTGATGGATCAGAGCGGCAGTCAGATGGGCTTTCCGATCGAGAAATCCAAGGAGCTGACGCAGAAACTGATTCGAGAGCTGCGTCCAGGTGACACATTCAATGTCATGGGCTTTAACACTCAGGTGAGATCCCTATGGCCCGAGGCTCGGCCGCTGAGCGAATCCAACTTGAAGGAAGCGGCTTCCTTCATCGAGGGTATGCAGGCCAATGGAGGCACGCACATTCGGGAAGGGGTCGTTTCTGCCCTGCAGGGCCAAGTCGATCCGGATCGGCTGCGAATGGTTGTGTTCAACACCGACGGATACGTGGGCGACGAGCCCCTCATCCTGGACACGATTCAAAAGAATCGTGACGATGCGCGCATCTTTACATTTGGGATCGGGAATTCGGTCAACCGGTATCTAATCGAACAGATGGCCTTTGAAGGTAAGGGCGACGCTGAATACGTGACACTGGCCGAATCGGCCGATGCTGCGGTCAATCGGTTTATCGAGCGCACGCGCACCCCGGTTCTAACAGACGTCCAAGCCAAATTCAACGGAGTGGAGATTCAGGATGCGTTACCGGGGGCGATTCCCGACGTCTTCGGAGACAAGCCGGTCGTAATCACCGGTCGTTACCGCGCACCCGGAAAAGCTGTTCTCGAACTTACAGGAAAGCTTGGCGGCGAACCTTGGTCCAAGCGAATTGATCTAGATTTTCCGGCCAATGCGAGCGCACCCGCTCTTGAGTCCTTGTGGGCGCGACAGCGAGTCGATGAATTGATCCGTCGAAACTACCTCGTGGCGGCTTATCCGACGGCGTCGAAAGTGTCGAACGATGAGATCGTCGAATTGGCGCTCGAATTCGGGATCATGACCCAATATACGTCCTTCGTTGCCGTGGAAAAGAAGGTCGTAAACGTCGGCGGCAAGCAGCGAACGGTCGCAGTGCCGGTGGAAATGGCGGATGGCGTGAGCTACGAGGGGATCTTCGGTCGTCCCGCTCCCGGTGGAAACCTGTTCCCGGCTACGTTGGCCCGTGGCGGATTCGCTGCCAGCAAATCCGTTCGTCGAACGATGGGGATCGTGACGGCAGATGCTCAAGACATGTCGAAGGTGCTCTATCAAGACGAGACCAAAATGACGCCGGAGCAGAAGCGGAAGCACCGTTTTGAAACGAAGGTGCCAGAGGCCCTGAGAACCGCAAAAGGCGTCGTGGAGGTCGAAGTTTGGCTGAAGAGGGTCGATGATGCGCTGATTGCCAAATTGAAGAAGATTGGAATGAAAGTCGATTTTTCTGACAAGTCGCTTCGAGTGGCGATCGGGACCGTCGATGCCAAGCTTCTGATCGAAGTCGCGCAATTGGACGAAGTCGTAAAGATTAGAAAGCTGGATTCAGGTTAGAAGTGGGTCTTGGTCGTTGAGAGCACTACTTCGAGGCTAATCCAATCAAAGACCCGATTAGGCGAGGGCTTCCAGATACTTCACCCCGGAACCCGTATTCATCAAGAGGACAACGTCCGACTCGGTGATGAATCCGGAAGCTCGCAGTTTTTGCGCGCCTGCCAAAGTCGCCCCTCCTTCCGGAGACGCAAACACGCCTACCTGACTCGCCATTCCTTTCGCGCAATCGATCATCTCACGATCGGTTACATCGATCGCCACTCCTCCTGAAGCGCGGAGCAGATCCAGCATGATAAAGTCCCCAACTGCCTTAGGTACACGGAGTCCTGACGCCACGGTGGCCGCCCCAACCACGGGATCTGCGAATCGATCGCCACGCTGGAAGGGACCTGACAAAACCGCGCAGCCTTCGGCTTGCACCGAAACCATTTTCGGGCGTTCCGGTCCAATCCAGCCGAGCTGCTCCATTTCCTCGAAGGCTTTCCACATTCCGATAAGGCCGGTGCCACCACCGGTTGGATAAACGATGACGTCGGGCAGCCGCCACTCAAACTGCTCTGCGATTTCGTACCCCATCGTCTTCTTTCCTTCGATCCGGTATGGCTCTTTCAGAGTGCTCAGATCAAACCAACCTTCGGCTTCTTTCCGCCGGGCGATTTCGGCGGCGCACTCGTGAATCAACCCGTCCCAAAGAGTCACACTGGCTCCATGCGACTCGCACTCCACGATGAAGGCTCGCGGCGTGTCCCTGGGCATGAAAACATGCGCTTCCAAACCTGCGCGAGCCGCGTATGCGGCAAGCGCTCCGCCGGCATTCCCGGCGCTGGGAACGGCGAGTTTTTGGAGTCCGAACCGCTTGGCCATCGACACAGCCATTGACATTCCGCGGGACTTGAAGCTGGCGGTAGGGTTTACTCCCTCATCTTTCACGTACCATCGCGAACCCAGTTTGGGTGCATGCAGCAACGGCGTCAAACCCTCGCCCAAAGTGACCGGTTCGCAGTTTGGCAGCACTTCCCGAAATCGCCACATATTGCATTCCCGACTAGCCAGCGAGTCCCGGTCGATAGAACCGGGCTGGAGATCGTGATGCACCTTGAGTGGTCGGCCGCACTCGCACAATCCCCAAACTTGGTCCGGTGCATAGCGCTTGCCGCAGAGATAACAACTCAGGTGGGTGACCATGGCTTAACCGTAGATCGGTCCATAGTTGGAACAGGCCCGGTAATCGGCACCCACTGGATCCATGCCGGAACCGAATCGGTGCCATACCGAGGGTCGATACACTTGGTCGAATGGCACGTTGTGCATATCGACCGGGATTCTCAACATGGAGGCCAGCGTGATCAGATCAGCCCCGATGTGACCCACGGAGATGGCTCCATGATTCGCGCCCCAGTGCGCCATGACTGTGTAGGCATCTTTGAAGGCGCCGTCCTGACCGTCGCAGCGCGGTGAAAACCAGGTGGTGGGCCACGTCGGACTCGTGCGCTCATCCAACGCGGCATGAACCGACGAGTCCAAACCTACCGTGTGGCCCTCAGCGATTTGGAGAGCAGGTCCCAAACCTTTGACGAGGTTGATTCGGAACATGGTGACTGGAATCCGTCCCTTGGTGAGGAAGTCCGTGGACCATCCTCCGGCCGGAAAATAACCCAAGTCGCTGGGACACCAAAGCGTGTCGTCGAGGCAGGCTGCTGCATCTTCTGAGCGGATGTCCCACCAAGGTTTGATGGTGAACTTCCCGTCATCAGATTTCATGGAGCCAGCGAAATCCAGCGGTGACGGTCCAGAGTTGATGAGGTGCAGGACCGCATCTTCGGCTTTTCCGGTGACACGATGGATGGACTTGGCACTCCAGTAGGTTCGCACGTCGCTGAACATCTGAGCCGTGCCCGTGAGCAAGTGGCCCAGGAGCATGGAAGCTCCATTGAGCGAGTCATTCTCGGTGGCCACAATGTAGGGCTGGCGGATTCCATTCCAGTCAAACGAAGTGCAGAGGATCGCTTCCAGAAAGTCTCCATTCGGGAAGTGGTCAGTCCATTGACGCTGACCCTGGAATCCCGCTGCGATCGCGTTGTGTCCCTCCGCTTGTTCCGTAAAACCCATTTCAGCGAGTTTGGGATTCCCGATCATCAGGTCGCGGGCAATGAGGGCCATCTTGACGCTGGTCTCCCAGTCTTGATCCTTTTGCTCCCGAGTTCGTGGATTTGCATTCCAATCTTTGCCCTCCGGGCAATTTGACCGAACCCATTTGAGAGCCCGGTGAAACTCGTCCCGATCGTAGATTTCCTTGGTCATCCGACCGACGAACTCGGTCATGTCGATGGTCTCCACGCGCATCCCCAAATAGCTTTCAAAAAAAGCCTGGTCCACAATCGAGCCAGCGATTCCCATGGACACCCCGCCCATGGCAAGGTAGCTTTTGCCGCGCATCGTGGCCACGGCGATACCGGACTTGGCAAATCGCAGGATCTTCTCAGCCACGTCGGGCGGGATGGAGGCGTCGCCCAGATCCTGCACGTCTCGGCCGTAGATTCCAAAACAGGGCAGGCCCTTTTGGGCATGACCGGATAGGGTCGCCGCCAGGTAAACAGCGCCGGGTCGGTCCGTGCCGTTGAATCCCCAGATTGCTTTGGGGCGCAAGGGGTCCATGTCCATCGTTTCACTGCCGTAGCACCAACAAGGGGTCACGGTGAGCGAAACGCCAACTCCTTCCCGGTTGAATTTCTCGGCGCATTTGGCGGCTTCACTCGCGCCCCCGATGCAGGTATCGGCAATGACCACTTCGATGGGCAGACCGCAAGCGTGACGCAGGTGCTTCTGAATCAGTTCGCGGGCGGATTCGGCCAATGCCATGGTGAAGCCTTCGAGGGACTCTCGCACGCCGCCATACCGACCGTCGATTGTGGGTCGGATACCCACCTTTGGGAGTGAACCGCGAAGTCGGTTCACCGGGGTATTCATCTTTAGCGAGTCGAGGTCAGCCATGAAGGGGTTTTACCTCCCAAAGTTAGCCTTCCGGTTCCAGGAAATGAGGTCATCGGAAGTAAGATGGACATGTGAAGTCGAGCCTCCTCATCGTCGCAATCTCCGCAATCGCGGCGAATCGCGCACCCGTTGAATACGACCTCATCGTCAAGGGTGGCAGGATCGTCGATGGCACCGGCAATCCGGCCTACTACGGAGACGTTGCTGTCAACAAGGGCAAAATCGTTAAGATCGGCCGCGACCTGGGCACGTCAAAACAGACGCTGGAGGCGAAGGGCATGATCGTGGCTCCTGGCTTCATCGATGTTCACACTCACGCCGAGAACGTCACCACCTTTCGCGATGCGGAGAATTACATTCGCATGGGAGTCACGACGCTTGTCGTCGGAAACTGCGGTGGGTCAGCCCGGAACATTGGCGAGTTCTTCAAGGATGTGGATCGCAAGACGGCCGTCAACGTTGCATCGCTGATTGGTCACAACACCGTACGATCGGCGGCGATGGGTGGATCCTTTGATCGCCCGCCTACACCTGCAGAACTCACGCAGATGAAGATGGCAGTGGATAATGCGATGCGGCAAGGGGCTTGCGGACTTTCCACCGGTTTAATTTATCTGCCCGGGACATTCGCCAAGACGGACGAGATCGTCGCTTTGGCAAAAGTAGTCAAGGAGTACGACGGAATCTATGCCACCCACATGCGAAATGAATCCGATGAGATTCTAAAGGCCCTCGATGAATCCTTCGCGATCGGTCGGGGTGCGGGCGTTCGAATCGAAATCAGTCACTTGAAGCTTGGCAAAGCCGGCTGGGGCAAATCAAACGAGGTGTTGCAAGCTCTACAGAGAGCGCGGGATGGAGGTCTAGAGGTAACTCAGGACCAGTACGCCTATACGGCCAGCAGCACGACGCTGACCCAAATGATTCCAAGTTGGGCACGGGAAGGTGGACGCACGAAGTTTCGCGAGCGCATCAAGGACCCGGCGCAGAAGTCGAAGATGATCGATGAGATGAAACGCAACCTTGCTCTGCGATCGGATACGGATTACAGCTATGCAGTCATAGCCAGCTACAGTCGGAATCGCGCGCTCAGTGGCTTGACCGTTCCCCAAGCCACACTGCGGGTTCGCGGCAAGGACACGCTCGAAGAACAAATGGAGTTTTTGTTCGATGTCGAAGCTGAGGGCGGTGCGAGCGGTGTCTTTTTCGGGATGAATGAAGATGATATCGCGACCTTCATGAAGCTCCCTGGAACCATGGTCGCGGCCGACGGCTCGTGCCGAGACTTCGGCAAGGACGTTCCCCACCCTCGAAGCTACGGAAATAACGCGCGGGTGTTGGGTCGATATGTTCGCGAGCTCAAAGTCTTGACCTTGGAGGATGCGATCCGTAAGATGACTTCCCTGCCCGCTCAGTCATTTCGGTTTCGGGATCGGGGCCTTGTGAAAGAGGGATTTGCGGCGGACATCGTCGTTTTCGACCCTGTCTCGGTTCGCGATGCATCGACGTATGAGGACCCGCACCACTACGCGGAAGGTTTCAGGCATGTGTTGGTGAACGGCGTGCCCGTGATCAAGAACGGTGACAAGACCGGCAAGCGACCCGGTCGAGCGCTCAAACATGTGCGGCAATAGACATTCAAGATTCGTGAACTGATGACCAACTCTGAACTCGCCAACGAATTGCGCGACCTGCGCGACTTCCTGATCATCGCCGGATATGAAGAGTCTCACGCAACGCGATACACGCAGATCGCCCGCAGCATCGAAAAGCTGCCGGAAGACGTCAACACACTCAAGCAAGAAGGTCGACTCGATGAGATTCCGGGTGTCGGCAAACTGATCAAGCTGTACATCAAAGAGTATTTGGAGACGGGCACGTGCTCGAAGCGTGCAGAATGGGCAAGCGAAGCCCCGGATTCGGTACTTGAGTTGGTGAGGATTCCAGGCGTGGGCGCGAAGACCGCTCGATTGCTTTACCGAAACTTTGGCGTTTATTCCCTTGAATCGTTGAAGCTTGCGATCGATGAAGGAAAGTTGTCAAACGCGCCCGGGATTGGCCCCAAATCATTGGCGACGATGCGCGAATTTGCCGTGAATCACACTTAAGGCATTAAAGTGTTGGAACAATCGCGGATTGGACAATGCCGCTCATGAATCGTTTAAACCGGCTCAGATAGTTTCCTGAATCGTCGTCATGCATCACGATCCGAATTTCTTCGGATAACGCATTTATCTGGAGTTCAAGCTCGCGAATGGCTGCTTCATTCCCTTTGGATTTGGATCTTGAAACTGCATTGATGGTATCACGCCGTGAAATGACCGCATTCTGCAGGAAGGTAATGTAGCAGAACCTATCCATCTCAAAGATTATGGGAATCCGGATATAAAAAATTCCCGTCCGAAGCATATGAATTCTATTGGAATTGATAACATGCACAGGCGCAAAAGCGCGTACCGCTGAATGAAAACTTATCGACTGAATCGCCTTTTCCATGCAAAATCGGGACGATGTTTCGATGTGGCAATCGACCATGGATTCTTTAATGAATCCTCATTCCTGAAAGGGATCGAAAACATTGAAGCTGCCGTTCGATCGATCGTCGCAGCTGGCCCTGATGCGGTCCAACTCACCGTTGGCCAGGCCGATGTACTTCAGCGGATTCGGGGTCGACACAAACCATCTTTGGTACTGCGGACCGATGTAGCGAATGTGTACGGCAAGAAACTGGAGTCTCCGTTCAGCCGCATGATCGCGGACCCGGTTGGACAAGCGCTTCGCTTGGATGCCGCCTGTGTGGTGGTGAACCTCTTTCGCATTCCTGGCGCGCCCGAGGTAACCGAACATTGCATCGAGAACATCCTGGCCATTAAGCCGGAATGTGAGGCATACGGAATGCCGCTGATGATCGAACCCTTGGTCTTCAAGGCAAATGACGCGGCTGGCGGTTACATGGTGGACGGGGATTTGGAGAAAATTGCACCGCTGGTCCGTCAGGCAACTGAACTTGGCGCGGACGTCATCAAGGCCGATCCAACAGACGACCCAAGTGTTTACGGCGAGGTCGTGCGAGTCGCGCGTGTTCCGGTTTTGGTTCGTGGGGGAGGAAAAGCTACCGACGAGGAGATATTCGCGCGGACTCATGCATTGATGCGCGCTGGTGCGAGCGGCATCGTATACGGCCGGAATGTCGTACAGCACCCCAATCCTTCCGGCATGGTCCGTGCTTTGATGGCCATCGTCCATGAAGACGCCAATCCATCTGACGCTGCCAAGTTATTGACCTCTTCTTAGCGAAAGAACCCGCTGTGACGGCTCTTCCAATCCGGGAACACCTCCGCCGGGCGGCTCCCAGGAATTCTCTTCGTTAACGCATCGGCGAGCACGTCTCGATAGTCCGTACCTACCTTTAGATCGCCCACCTCATCTAGCTGTCCCTTTTCCAGTCCGGGCCAGACTCCATGGACCTTGCCGCCCACCACACCTCCACCCAGGAGGAACATCGTTGACGCTCGGCCGTGATCTGTCCCAAGACCTGTATTTTCTTCGAGTCGACGACCGAACTCGGTCTGAACAATCAGAGTGATTCGACCCATCTCGTCTCCCATGTCGCTGTAAAAGGCCCGAATGGCAGCCGCCAAATCGGCAAAGTACGACGGAAGCCAGCCAGCAGTCACGCCTTGAGCCACGTGGGTATCCCAGCCGCCCATCTCCAAACAAGCGATCTCCAGTCCGACGCCAGCTCGGATCAGCGCGGCTACCTGCTGGAAGGCACGTCCGATTTCCGTCGCCGGATACCGGTCTCCAGGTTTTGGCGCTTCCAGTTTGCCCAGACGGTCCAGGACCGCCAACGTCTCTCGGCCCGCCACCGACATGGCATCTCGCCCCGTTCCATACAACGCTTGGAGCATTTCACGCTGCTCCGGATTCTCCAGGCGGAATGAAGTCAGGCTATCTAGCGCCGTGGCGTGGGACGCGCCCCGCAGGGAATCTGGCACGGTGGCGCTGAGGGAAACGGCTCGCAGGGGACTTGGATCCATCCTTGGTGTCGTCGCAAGATGGCGAGCCAGCCAACCGGTTTGCAAATTCCCCTGCATCCGATCCATCCCCCGCTCCATGGCATTCATCGCTTCGAAGTGGGATCTCGAAGAATCTCCAGAACCCACGGCATGGACACAGGCCATTTCACCATCGCGGAAGATCGGCAATAGGGGAGCAAGCGCAGGGTGCAGTCCGAAGAAACCATCGAGGTCCAGGGCCTTGGCAGAAGCTCCGGCGCTGTTATCCTGCGGCGCACGCAGCCTGAGATTTGGCCGAGCGCGGTGATAGCCGTCCTCTCCATAAGGAACCACGGCGCTCAAACCGTCCATTCCGCCCCGAAGGAAAACATTGACCAGGACATCGCCATTGGACTCTTTGCCCTGTCCAAATGTGGCCTGAGCCCAAGTACGGTTAACGCCGAGCCATCCGATCGCTCCGAGACCCAAAGTCGCCAAGACCCCTCGCCTTGAGACTTGCCAGCTTGTGCTCGCGCCTCTGTGAGCTTCAGCCAGACGATAGGAATCGCACGCGCCGTCGGAAACTGATTTCATCGCCATTGAAACTCCGGAGACGCCAAACATGCGGCCAGCATGTCCGCCGTCTGGCAGGACCTTTCGATTCGCTCGGCCAATGTCTTGGATCCCAGCAACGCCAGTGCGACTTTGCCACCCAGGCCCGAAGTAAGCCTTTCGACGTCCACATTTGTGCCTGGAATCCTGCCCGCTGTGAGCGCCTCAACATAGTTCCAGCGGGCGAGTAAGGTACCTGTCCACGCTTGTTCGTCCATGGGATATCCATCTGGCATGGGCCACTGATACAGCGGCATTCCCATCTTCTCCAAGTGATCTTGCAGATGTCTGCCGCCATCTGTTTTCGCGCCAGTTGCACGGAGGGTGGAAATCAGAAAGTCGAACGGCCGTTTTTGAACGGGCTTGGCCGCTGAGAGGTTGGCTGTTGACAGCATCTCTTTTGCCACCGCCGCCAGGTCTCCACTGGTCTGCTGAAACACTACAGACATCTTCCGGGCTGCGACATCGGAATCCGGCCCAAGAAAGAACCGCGCCATTTTTCGGCAGACATGGTCGGCGGTCTGCGGGTGAGCTACCAAGAGGTCCAGAACCCTGTCCCCATCGGACTTTCCCCCGCCGGCCGAGATCGTGTGACCGAGCACGGTCTTCGGTCCGTCGTCATGCTTATCGGGATTAAATCGAAACTTGCCTTTGGGGTGAAGGAACCGATCCTCAGTTCCCCAGCCCGTGAAACACCGAGCCACCTCCTCCACATCTCGCTGGCCGTATCCGCCATGAACTCCGAGCGTGTGCAACTCCATCAATTCACGTGCATAGTTCTCGTTTGCGCCTCCCTTGGCGTTAGCCTGGTTATCGAGGTACGCCAGCATCGCCGGGCTGTGCGCTGACGCTCGGACCATATCTCTGAACTTCCCAAGAGCGTGCTTTCGAATGACGGCCGATTCGTCCGTCGCCTTCTGAAAAGCTACGCTGCCCTTGCGGCCGTAAATATTGAAGTGGTCGCTCCAAAACTCAACCATTCGTTCGCGAAGTTGATTCGGGCTGTAAACAGCCCGGAGGATGGTGGCCTGCTGAAGTTGCCTGAGGATCAGTTCTTGTGGCAGCTCTTCCATTTCGTGAGCGTCCATTCGCAACGCATCCAAGCGGTACAGCTGGGCAGTTAGGTGCAACGGCTCACTTTGGTCAGCCCGTAACTGTGCTTCCAAGTATCGCGGATAACCCGACGCCTCAACTCTTGCCGCTTCACCAGGAGCTGGCCCATAGCTGAGGCGGTTGAGAAATCGGTGCGCCAGACTGTCCGGAGACTGGGGTAGTTCTATTCGCGCCGGAAGGTCCGGCGTCAGTCGGCCAGCAACAGGTCCGCAACCAACGGCAAGCGCTCCAAGTGCACCGAGGCTCAGCGCT